>JAJFIN010000404.1 GCA_021774955.1 Alphaproteobacteria bacterium
ATCGCCAACCGCCTGAAAATGAAACGTCAGCTGGTCGTTGACATTACATGGCGCGAGCACCTTTGATTCAGAACGAGATAAATCTGCCGAGCAAGATTTGTAGACCAGCTCCATTCGTGTGGGAAACTCGCCTTTGAACCCCACCGCAAGCGCTTGTCCTTCGCCAATGGGTAGCATTTGCACACAGGAATGCATCCACACTTCTTCGCTATCTTCCAGAAGCGGCTTCTGATCCCAAGCCCCCCCATCACGACTATAAGCGATTTGGTAATTACCATCACGGCCAACAACCGACGCCCAGACTTCGCCTTTGGTACTAGCTTCGACCCAGGGCGCCGCTAAGGTTGGCGTGCGGCTTAATATACATTGCCGCGGCAGCGACCATTCTATTTCATTTCTTGCAACCGTGCCGGCCATATAGGCGACCGACCAACGATCACGGCTGACATAGGTGAGGTGAACCGTCCCAGCTTTATAGTCGATGCAAAACTGACCCCCACCCCAGGCAGGCGCGGCATATGGTAGTGAGTGTCTTCCGACAATGGATAAGTCTCCCTTGTCGACAGCGACATATTCGATCGCATAGCCGGTGCTGAAGAATACGAAGTTCGCTTTCTTTGTTGAAAAGACCTTTTTGGTTTTGCCAATCGCCAGATGATAAGGACCGATTTGATCGCGCTCATCAATGAGTGTGACGGCCGAGGTAAATTCGTCGTAATAGGATTGGGTCATATTGGTGTCTTTGCGATTCAACACTTTATGGATGGACAGGTGGAGGACATTCCGACTCACTCACAGCCACTTTAGCCTGCATGGTGTTTTTGCGAAACTGCAAGATTTCAAAAATAGAACCGCAAACTCACATAGGCGGTAACAGGAAAAGTGCCGAACTCAGAGCCGACATCAATCACGGGTGGGACGAGTGAAACGCTAGCGCCGTCGCCTAGGCCCGCAAAGATGCCAAAGTCGGTGTAAAGATTGTCTAACAGGCTGTATTCACCGCCAACGCGAACGAATGCCGAGCCATCGTTTAGATTGACGAAGGTCGAGGCCGTGACCGACAAGAGTGGCGTTGCGGTCCAATTTACAGCCGGGATGAGGTAATTCTGGCCCAAGAGATAGACACCGCCGGTCATAAGTGGTGCGGTTCCTAGAAGACTGAGATAATTATCGGGATCGGTGGAGCCCGCTTCTGAATAATGGTACTCGATCATACCCAAAACATTGTCGCCAAACGCTCGATCGAGCCCAATAGATGCGCGGGTGTAATTGTCGCCGACATCAGAGACCGCATAGGCTATCTCAGCCCAGAACCCCATATCGCCGACGGCGCGTTCAATACCACCTCCGACCATGACCATCTCTTCTCGAACGATGAGTACTGTTTCTAAATCATTACCAGTAATTGATGTTTTGTAGCGCGCATACAGAGCCGAATTTTCCGTTCGCGCGTCTTCACCGATGACAATACCAAGATCATATTCAGAAAAATCGCCGAAGGTCCCCTGGAACCGTACCGCGTCAACTCCAACGCGATATTCTGTGTCGAGGGTCGACACAAGAAAGGGTTCAAAGATATCGGTTGGACTGACAAAGCGCGCGGCGCCAAAGGCGATGGCCTGACGACCAATCGTCAAATCGCCATGCTCACTTTCAAATCGGATATTCAGACGGTCGAGATTTTGCAGCAAAGTCGTTTTGCCGTCGTCGCTGACCTGTTCATTATTGATATCCCAGACCCGATAATCAGAACTTCCCGATGACGTTGTCGCGTCAAGCCCGATCAAGCCGGTGCTTGCGGCGTCAGAGGCAAAGAGCGGTTTTGTTTCGTAATGAAGTTCAATCGAGGCGCTACCACCAAATGTGCCAGCAAGCATAAGACGCAAGGCGTTTTGGGATTGATAGATCTCGTCGGTTGCAACAAACCCGGAGATGTCAGGCTCCCCTTGAGCGACAGCAAAAGATTTTACGTAGCCCGTAAAGTGCCAATCAGCTGCATGCACTGGCGCAATACCTGACAAAGCCAAACTGATAGGAATGAGCAATGCTCGAAAACACATTTTAGTTCTGACGGACATCGGAGATGATCTTTCCGTCTTCCAGCGTGATCAGACGTTTAGCGCGCGACATAATTTTTGGATCGTGGGTCGAGAAAACAAATGTCATATGGGATTCTTCGTTGAAGGTCTTCATCATGTCGACGAGATCGGCACCAGTTGTTGAATCAAGGTTGGCGGTTGGTTCATCAGCCAAGATTATATCTGGACCTGAAGCAAGCGCGCGGGCGACAGCAACGCGTTGGTGCTGACCACCGGAAAGTTGCGCCGGGCGGCGATGCTCTAACCCTTGCAAGCCGACTTTCTCAAGGATGCTCTGTACACGGGCGCGGCGTTCTTTCTTATCACGCTTTTGAAGGAGCATGACATATTCTGCGTTTTCCTGAGCTGTCAGAACGGGAATGAGATTGTAAGCTTGAAAAATAAAGCCGATATGGTCACGCCTGAAATCGGACAGGGCTCGGCCAGACATATCCGAGATGGCGGTTCCTGCCAGTAGAACCTTGCCGGACGTTGCTTTGTCGAGACCGCCGATGAGTTGAAGCAGAGTGGTTTTGCCCGAACCCGACGGTCCAACGATGGCGGTGAATTCGCCGCGCTCGATAACCAGGCTAACGCCGTCAACGGCCCGGACCTCAGTATTGCCTTTGCCATAGGCCTTGGTCAGATCTTGTGTCTCAATAACTTTTTCCATACCTGCCTTTCAGAGGCTACCTCCTATATCGCCCGACGTAGCGCGTCGGACGGTGTCAGTCGTGCTCCGTGAATTGCCGGAATGATGCAGGCGAGACCTGCAAGAATGACGACAAAGACGGGGAATAAAATGAATTGCTGTGCACGTGCGATCGTCTTGATCGGCTCGTTGAGCATGATCCCGGACATTTCAGCCTCGCCAAAGCTAATACCGGTTTGCGAGAGCCAATAAACAATGGCACCGCCAATCACACTGCCAATAATGGCTCCAAACAGACCGATGAACGCCCCTTCCCAACAAACAAGAGAAAACAAAAGCCGTCGTCTGGTACCGAGGCCAAGCATGACGCCAAATTCGTAGTGTCGTTCATAGATCGACATGAACATGGAATTGATCAATCCCAAAGAGACCAGCGTAAACAAAATACCGCCGACAATGAGCGTGGAAAAACTGTTTACCGATAGAACGCTGGCAAGATCAGGCATAAGCTCCCGCCAGCCGAGGAATTCAACTTCTTCAGTCGTGAATTTTTGGCTCAAACGGTCGAGAACCTCTTGTTCGTTCGCATCTGCGTGAAAGCGAATGGCGATCTCGTGAACACCATCGCCGATACCTGATATTTTCTGACCTGCAGCGAGAGAGATATAGGCCATCTCCTTGTCCAGAAGCCGGTCGTTGAATTTTAAGATCCCCGACACTCGAAATAAAGCCTGCGAAAGCTCACCGCCTTCTACTTCAGAAGATGTTGTGACGATGCGGTCGCCCAACCTAACTTCCAAAAGCTCGGCCATTTTGTAACCAATCAGTATATCAGATGGATTGTCGTCGCTAAGATATTGCCCCTCAATGAGCGCTTCCTTCAGACGACTGACATTTGCTTCGCGGCCAGGCTCAACCCCGATGATCGCAGCTGGTGTAACATTATTGGAAGAAGCAACCATGCCGCCAGACATGGTACGAGCGGTGTAAGTGCGAACGCCCAGTTCTGCGTCGAGAATAGCTGTAAGCGAAGATGGGTCTTTGAGGTAGTGAACACCATCAAACGTTTCCCTAAATTCGGGGGCATGAAGTTGCGCCTCACCCAACCATGTGTCTGTGACTTTGCGGATCATGAGATCGATCATGCCGGTTGCGAGTCCATCGGTGAGGATCAGCGCTGCAAGACCGCTAGATACTAGCAACACCATCAGTCCGGTTCGGCGCTTATTACGGAGGATATTCCGAAAAGCGAGGCGGATGGTGATCCTGTCCATGTCACACCGCCTGCAATGCTTGAGTGGGCGTAATTCTAGCTGACCTAAACCCGGGCCAGAGACTGACCAGGAACGAAGTCACCATGACAAGAATCACCGGCAAACCGAGCGTGGTCAGAGAGACCTCAGCCAGGATTGCATCGAAAGCCATACCACCCACATCTACCGGCGTTGGCATCGGAATACCGGTTTCGGTTAGCTGCAACAATAGAGGTAACCCAAGTACAAACCCGGCAATACACCCAATGATTCCAAGCATCATGGTCTCAACGACAATCATGGCAAAAACCTGACGGGGCTGCGTTCCGATGGCACGCAATAGACCATATTCGCGGGCTCTTTCTAACGAGCTCATTAGTACGGCGTTTAATACACCGATGGCGACGATAGCCATGATGATGAGGGTGCTAATTTTGTTGGACTGCTTGTCAGCAGTCATTGTGTTGTAAAAGATTTCTTCAACGACTTGCCAGGGCTCAACCGAAAGAGTGGCATCGGCGATTTCGGCTTCGATGCTTGCCGCAAGTTCTTCAGCTTCATCAGGACTATCGGTCACGATGGCAATTTCGTGCGCTGTGTTGCCCATCGACAAATAGCGTTGCGCGGCATCCATTGACAAAAAGACTTTGATCCGCTCAGAAGAATCCTTATCGCCAACAATTGAGCCAACGATGAAAATATCATTAGCGATAGAGCCGTCGACTCCTTGACCAATGAGGACGAGTTCATCACCGATCTTAAGTTTGAGTGTTTCAGCTAACGCCGAGCCGATCATGACGATGTCGTAGCCGTCAGGCGACATCGCTCCGGTTAGATAGTCACCAATTCTATCTTTTTGGCTGAGTGTTGTTGTCAATGCTTCACGTTTCGGATCGATGCCGACCACGCTTGCGATGCTTGTTTTGTCACCAGCATAGGCAAGGGAAGGTGCGAAGATCCGTGGTGTCGCCGCAAGAACGCCTGGCACTGTTTGGACTTTCCCGACAACAGATTCGACATCGCGGATTTGTTTGTAGAGCGACGGCCGGTCGAGATAATCGCCTGCATGGATCTGCACATGCCCTGTGTGATCGCGGGTAAAAATATCAATGATATTACCGTAAGATCCCTCGACTACCGAGAAAGTAAAGGCGGCCATGAAATAGCCGAGCGCCATAGACAAAGTCGTCAAGAAACTGCGGCGGCGTTGGCGCAAAATGTTTCGAATGGCCAATTTCAGGAGCAACATAAGCGGGCGCCAAGCGGTTTAATTGAAACGTTTTTTCAGATTTCGCCAGGTGAAGATATCTTCTTCAATCTCCACATCAAGCTCCAACCTATCATAGAAAATAACCGTCTTGTGGCCTTCTTTGTTATGTGGAACCATTTCTAGACGACCTGGTAATTCTCTATCGCCATAGGTTTTGATATCAAGAAATTGCATGGTACGGACTTTTTCGCCTCGCTCATTGAAATAAACCTGTTCCACCGGCAAAAGAGTTTCGCGATCAACCGTAACAATAATTTTCGCCCAGACCGTTACCGTATCTTCTTTCGGTACCAGGGTAAGTTGATGCAATGTCTCTGTGCCCTCAAGCGTGATATGATAATCGTCGGCAAGCGAGGCTTCTTTCACTAAATCGTCATTGGTAAAGTCAGACCCCATCCACGAACTCATCATCATCGAAGGGGGGACTTTGATGGCGCGGTCAATTTTCGGGAAGTAGTTCCACATCTCTTCATCAAGTTTGAGGGTTGCAACGCCGCGATCTTTTTTGGGAGACAGAATGCGGATGAACGTTTTTTCCATGCCTTGTGACCAAACCCGCATTTCTAGCGTCCGTTCCCAATTGGGGTTCACTATCTGCATACGAATATCGGCAGTGCTGGTATTTGCTCGATAGAGCTCGTCGACCTGTCTGAGAAGAGCCACTGGATCCATTGGCGTCTCTTCGCGGGTTTGACCCAAGCTCGAAGTCGCGCCTAGTGCGCTTCCTATGAGCGCCATAATTAGGATTGAGAAAACTCGCTTCACCAGACATCCCCATTTCACACCGACTCAACCCTGCCAGTATATATTACCTTTTATATGGGTGCTCGCGCGCCATATAAAAAGAGGAGAAATGTCGCAATTTAGCGTCTGCAAAGCAATTTGCAGATAAAAGTCTGATTGTGCTTAACTTCATATTGTAAGGCACCCAGGAACCCTAAATTGAGTGAGTAATAGTGCAAGCGTTTGAGACACGCCACGAGACCGGTGATCCCCTATCGATGCATCGCCACAGGCATCCTTATCTCGCTCTCGTTCTTGATGGTGATTATGAAGAGCGCAGCGTTGATGGCCGTTATTGTCTCAAACCAGGAACTCTTATCTATCACCCACCGTTCCACGCACACACCAATGCGTTTTTATCCGATCAAGTTCGTGTATTAAACATCGAACTCATGGCACAACTAAAACACTTGGACCGGTATTGCGCTACACTCGTAGATCAAGCAGGAGACATGGGCGCATTTGAAAAGTTAATGCGCGATGAGCCCAAAGAAGCCCTTGGGACAGCTAGTGAGATATTCTGTGCCGGGAGTAACGAAGCAGAGCTCCAGCCAGACTGGCTCTGTCAATTAGCAAACATCCTTAAAGAGAACACTGAAACTCATTCAATAGGTGCACTGGCTCGTCGGTTTGGCGTAACACCTGAACATCTGTCGCGTCGCTTTCGTCGAGAGTTTGGTATTGGCCCGTCTACCTTTAGACGCGAGCAGCGTCTGCGCCGGGCGGTTGCAGCGCTTGAAAATGGGACGCCGCTCGCCTCGGCTGCGGCACTTTCCGGGTTTGCAGATCAAAGTCATATGGGACGTGTTCTAAAATCCGCTTTTGGCATAACTCCCAAAACTTTGCATAAATAACTGTTAATCAAACCCAACATCAATTCCGTTCTAAACCAGGTCAGCAGGATGGGTTAGAACGACCCCATGACATACAGAAAAATCATTTACGTGGTTCTGATAAGCTTAGTGGTTAGCGGATGCGCCGGAGTTTCTTCAGATCAATCAAGTCGGACTAATTGGCAAATTACTCATTCCATGGGTCTTGATGCTTTAGTTTTCATGGGGGCGCTTTCAGGTGATCTCCTGGCTGAAAAACGTTATCAAGCCGACGTGGATGAGATGCGTGGGGAGCTTTCCCAAGCGGCTCTCGACGCACTCTCTACACTTGATGAGAACATCCGAGTGAGAGCGAGACAACTCGTCGGACCAGGATTGGTACTGCTCTTTTCAGCCGGACCGACAGACACACTCGATGATCTTCTAACAACAATTGATAACCCTGAAAGTATTTTACCGACCTACAAGGCATCTCCCTATTGGGATGAACGACAATGGCAAGGGTTTGTAAGAATGCTTCCCGTTGTGCGCGTTGTTGTCGAGGATTTGAAACGGGTCGGGTTCGAAGAAAAATGGCGCCAGGATG
>JAJFIN010000405.1 GCA_021774955.1 Alphaproteobacteria bacterium
GCGGAGAAGTATTGACTTTGGGAGGCGGCAAATGGATGCGTCCAACCGTACTGACAGGCGTTACCCATGATATGAAGGTGATGGTTGAGGAAACTTTTGGCCCCGTCATGCCGGTCATGTCGTATTCAGATGTGGATGATGCCGTCCGTCTGGCTAATGACACGCGCTTTGGTCTGTCGGCTGCGGTTATTGCGGGCACGCATGAAGAAGCCGAAGCCATCGGCGCCCGGTTGAACGTGGGGGCGGTCAGCGTCATGGACACAACATTGACAAACGCCATTTTGCGCGATGCCGAAAAGACCGCGTTCAACTGCTCCGGACTTGGCGGTTCGCGCATCGGCAAAGCGGCGCTTCTTCGCTTTATGCGGAAAAAAGCAATCGTCACCAACAACGCTTATCCGACTGATATTAAAGATCTGGCTGAAGATGTGGTGCCCTCACGGTCGTTTTAGGGTAATGGCAGTGTCTCAGCCGTCAAGCGCTGATTGGAAGATAAAGAGCGGCAATCATTGGCAGAAAGGACGTTTTCACCTGACTGTACCGGCTCTTTCAAGGGCAGAAGGGTCTCTTGATGTTTTGAGTTTCGTGAGACTGTTGGAGGCGAGTAGGGGAACCGAGTGGAGTAATGGGCTTCAAAGAAACCGAAAACGAAAATGAAAATTTAAAGTAGGACAAAAATAATGTTCCAAAATACATTACGTTATGGATTGAATTCTATTGCCGCACTACCACTGTTTTTAATGGCCGGGTGCGCGAGCATGCCAGGTCTTTCCGGTGCCGGCTCCTTAGTCACAACGGACAGCGAGATTTTCACGCTCTCTTGGCCTCTTGCAGACTATTACGACTATGCTTTAATTCGTACGGGTGCAGTTGATGTTGCCGGTCCTAGTAATGTAGCTCCCGAAGTTGTGACGCTCAAGCAAACCATCGATACGCTCGCTGATTACGATGTGATATTCGTTGGGGAGGCGCATGGTCACGTCGGCAATCATAGACTTCAATTACAGGTGCTGCGTGACTTATATGCGCGTGATCCTAACATCGCCCTCAGCATGGAGCAGTTCGAGCGCGATGTGCAAGGCGTAGTCAATGATTTCCTTGCTGGAGAGATTGGCGAACAAGTATTGAAAAAGGAGGGCCGTGCTTGGCCGCATTACTCGCAAAGCTACCGCCCATTAGTGGAATTTGCTAAAGTCAAGGGCCTATCTGTTATTGCGGCAGAAGCCCCGACCGATATTGTGCGTTGCGTCGGCCAGGAAGGGCCCGGCGTTGTTGATAAGTTCAATGAAGAACAAAGGTCGTGGGTGGCCAAAGAGCTTCATGTGGATGAAGGTGCCTATAAGGACAAGTATATGCGCTTTCTCAGCGCTAGTATGAGTCATGGTGCCGCTGTCGAGAAGGAGGGGGCGAAAAGCAATCCCTCAGCCCCCTCAGAGGGCATGGAGCGCCGCTTTGCAGCTCAAATAAGCCGCGATGATACCATGGCGGAGTCGATCTTTTTTTACTTGCAGAATAATCCTGGCAGCAAAGTGGTTCACCTCAATGGTAGTTTTCACAGTGCTGGTTTTTTAGCCACTGTCGAGCGGCTTAAAATGCGCATGCCGGAACTTAAAATTGCGGTGGTGCATCCCATTTTGGTTGATGATGTCGACATACCTTCTTTTACACAAGCCGATTTGGGTGAGGGAACTTTTTTGGCGCTCCTGCAGCCGGTGCCCGAGGACTTTATTCAACCGGAAAATATGAATGCGTTTATCCAGGAGACCATGAAGACGATTCGCTCCAACCGCTGCACATTGATTTAGCGCGATAACGATGCTTAAGTCGATGATGTCGCCATCAAGGCTGATGGCAAGGTCAGGAGTGGAAACCGTTGACAAAAGAGTTGTCTTTCCTAGATTGTGTCGACTCTGTCTTGAGAGGGAAGGATGCTCTTTGATGTTTGAGCCTCGACAAGCCGATTGAATGAGTACAGGGACTGAGTGAAGTGATGGGCATCAACGCGCCAGTAAAGAGGTTACTTAAGAATATTGCGAGAAAGGTTTCAAACTCCTATGCAGGTATGAAAGGACAGTCCGGTGCCCACGTTATTGGTCTTTTTGGATTGCCGCGTTCGGGCACCACCTTGTTGACGGCGATGATTGATGCTCATTCAAAGGCTGCCTGCGTTTATGAGCCATGGCATTCTACGCGCTTGCACCGAGATCAGACACATCTTGATGACTTGATGCCTCTACTTCGCGTGCAGGACAAACAGATAAAACTTATATGTGCAAAAGAAACTGCAACAAGAAGTTATTATCTCACCAATCTTGACAATCTTTTGAGCAATGCCTCAAGGGTGTCTCGTGTCAGTCTCATCTGGATAATACGGCGGCCCATCGATACCTACTTGTCGCAAATTGCGGCAGATCATCGGTGGCGGCAAGGCAAATTCAATCCTCATCCCGACAGTCTCAAACATTGGGCTAAGATGACATACGCCACATTTTCCCAAATAAGCACTTTACTCGTGAAATATAATTCGCGGATTGTCTTTTATGACTATTTAACAGCCTTTCCGCAGCAGGCCTTGCAGGATTTGATGTCAATTGCTGGCCTTGATTTCGAACCTGAACAACTCAGCTATCATGAAACGATCGATCGTCGCACAGTACGTGGCGACGGATTTGTAAGAAATGAACCTAAACCAGTAATGATTCAAGGCAAAGAGAAGTACAATGAACAGATCGCAGCTCTGGTGGAGCAATATTCTGCCAATGAATATTTATCTTATATTCTACAGGTTTCTGAGGCGGTCTCCCAGCATTGCCATCATGGCGTTATCAAGCCGCCCCATCCTGTTATTGGCTCACTGATCGACTGTGGACTCAACAATTTTCCTCGTGCTTAGAGAGAGGCAATTGGAAATTAATGTAAGGACAGAGACGTCGCGGAAAATTGTTAATCAGGTTACCGTCATATTGGCAGTCTATGGCCTTAATGTTTTGGAGACGTGGTTCTCCTCATTCTCGAGATTTGGATTGTAGGCCGGATGGCTGCTTTCACACGGCGATCAATAGGGAAAATTAGAAACTTTGACGACGCCATCATCCGTTTTATTTCAAGCCTGGTGCGGTATACCCTTATCGCCGTATTGGGCCGCTTTGGCGTTGAAAAAACAAGCTTGATTGCCGTTCTGGGTGCTTTCGTCTTTGACCACCATGCCGTACACTTGAATAAGTCTTTAATATGCAGGTGGAACAGCTATGAAATATTTGTTTTTAGCGATCTGTATGTCGATTGTGCTCTCGACCCTTGCGAGGGCGGAAGAGACACATCGTGAGAATATCTTTGCGGAGTTCCCTCCTGTCGACCCGAGCGATCCTATCCTTTTGGAGCGCATTTATGGTAGCACGACGATTTCGCCTAATGATCCCGTCATCGCCGGACATTATGGCACGTGGACGCTGTCCTACACCGCTGGTGATGCGGGTCTTGATGACGGTGCCTCGATTTGGTTCTCGGTGAAATCTATCAGTGATTGGGGCTGGTTCCAAACCCGCGATCCCGCCGCACCAGATTATGCCCTTGTTGAAACCACGGGAAAGGCCAAAGTCAGCTCTCGAATGGCTTTTGGCCCCATTCGGCCATGGGGGAAATCGATTGTTGTGCGCATCACAGAAGGCTACCTGGAGCCGGGTGACCAGGTTCGGGTGGTAATTGGCGATCGTTCCGGTGGCAGCCCGGGCAATCGCATTCAAACCATGAATCAAGCCAAGGCAGTGTTTCAGGTTTCT
>JAJFIN010000406.1 GCA_021774955.1 Alphaproteobacteria bacterium
ATAAGCGCCCATGATACCGAGGGCTGCTATGAACGGGCCGTGGGTGAGGGAGAGTAAGATCGCACCAGCCGATACGAGTGCTAATGCTGCAAAGGCAACCCCAGATCCGATCAGGCTATACAAGGCGTAGGCGCCGTATAGGGATGCAAAAAGTGCCGCAAGTCCAGCGGCAGTGAGTGAGGGTGGCAACATGTCATGGCGAACAATTTCTGACACGCGGCCAAACGAACGAAGCCGAGCGAAGTACCCCAAGCCGATCAAGCCAAGCCCGAATAGACTGCCAATGCTTACCCGAGCTGTGGGACCAAGAAGACCCTCATCAATCGAATATTTAATTAAGAATCCGACGCTGAGTGCGAGGGCAGCACCCCCGGCCAGAATGAGCCAGTTGGCTGCTTTTAAAGTTTCAGGAAATAGCGGCTGTCGTTTTGTTGCTGTAGGAACACTTGATAATGGGGCCGCCCTGGTTGGTTGTTTAGCAAGTGTGGCAATGGGTGTTGACGTCGATGTCGCAAGAGGTGGTGGAGAAACCGGCCTGGGGGCAATAGGCGGAGGCGTAGGTGAAACCGATTGAGGCTGGGTGGTCTGTGATGGCTTTTGCGAACCGGATAGAGACCCGCGTTTTAGCAGGAGAAATTGTTCTTCAAGCCTTGCCAATCGTTGGTTAGCTTGGCGGACCTTCACGAAGGCTATGATAGCAAGCACCGGTGTTGCCAGGAATGCTAGCCCCAACAGAACGAAAAATGCCTCCATGGTGTTAGTTGCACTCCATTGAAAAGATTTGTATCAGTCTGGACAAGGACAAAAGAACAACCCATACATAGTGGTTACAATAGCTATTGCTGGGGCGATGAGCAAGAACAGCTCTGATTTCATACCAATCGCTATTTCGTAAGAACCGCATGCGGAGAAACCGATGTTCAAACTTCACGACAGGTTGGAAGCCGACACGCTGCAGATTTGTGACCTTGAACTTTCGACGTTACGGCTGATGAATGATCGGCGGTTTTCATGGGTGATCCTCATCCCGCAACGCGAATTCCTTGTCGAATGGCATGACACCTCTCGTGGAGATAGAGATCTGCTGATGGAAGAAATAGCGTGTCTAAGCGAGGTGTTAAAAAATGTCGTGAATGCCGACAAAGTCAATGTTGCGTCTCTCGGTAACTTAGTACCGCAGCTTCACATACATGTGGTGGGCCGATTTAAAAGTGATGTGGCTTGGCCAGGACCGGTGTGGGGTGTTGGAACACCGGATCCCTATGCGGCAAATCAAGCTGAAGAATTGATCGGAAAATTACGCGTCGCGCTACCTCAAAATTAGAAGAGGCGGTTTCTTGATCTGGACTTCAGGAAAATTGTGTTACCCAATACCGAGCGTTCTCAGAAATAGCTCAAATTGTTTGTTGAATGCTTTGGGTTGCTCCAAAAATGCAGCGTGACCACCTTTAAAAAACTTAACGTCAGCATTTGGGAACTGACGAACAGTTTCCACACACCGGTCAAACGCAATTACTTTATCTCCCTTCGCCCAAGTAAATAGGACCGGGCACTGAGTGCTCACTGCAAGGTGCCGAATATCAGCGTCAGGCGCTCCAAAACTTATCCATGCTTGTTCTAGTACTGGAGCAATTTCGTAAGCGGAAGTGATGATCTTCTTCTTTTGCGGTCGGGCGTGACGCCCTTTTAAAACGATGGAGTAATATCGCGCGAACGCCCATTTATACCACCACTTACGTTTCCGCCCCGCTGCAAAGAATAAGACCATCAGCCGAATAAACCGTTCAACTGTTTTGTCTATTTCAACCAGACCGCCCGGATCTGCCAGCACAAGCGCGCGAGTATTCTCGGGGTGACTTGCCGCGTAATGGATTGCGGCAGCACCACCGATAGAGTTTCCCAATATGATCGGCTTTTTTATGTTCAACCTGTCCACAAACTCAACCAAGTGATCGTAGTATCTTTTCGCGGAAGTTGCTTCATGGTCGTCACCGGATCGCCCTTGACCGGGCCAATCGAGTGTTATGATCCGAAGGCGTTCACCAAAATAGCGTCGGAGATAATCAAAGTCTTTGCCTCCGTGACCAATCGCGTGAAGGCAGATAAGAGTGGGGCCATCCCCGACATCTTCATAAGCAATTGCAACGCCATCGATTGTGATCGCTTTATGGTTTTCCGACACACCTAACTGTTCACGCATTTCTTTACCTTATTCATAAGTGATAAAAATATCACTTATGAGATTTGCACACCGACAAAGGTGATGTCAATATCACCGTGAATGTCGGTCAGATAAAGGGTGCAGAATTGTGAGCGTTGCGACAAAGCCAACAACCTCAAAGAAACCAAGCAAGGGCGAGGTGACGAGGCAAAAATTAGTCGCTGCAGCAGCTCAAATCTTCAATACATCAGGCTATTTCAATACTGATACAAACCGAATTGCCAGGGAAGCAGGATACGCACCGGGTACCTTCTATAAACATTTCGACAACAAGCTCGATATCTTTCTTGCCGCCTATGAAAGATGGGTCGCCAACGAATGGGATGACATTCGAGTTGAAGCTTCCAAAACCAAAGTCGACCCGCGATCTCTGAAGAGGATTTACCGACTTATTCTAAAGCATCACAAGGATTGGGTTGGGTTCCGCTCAGACCTGAGAGCACTAGCTGCCACTAACGACCGTGTTCGCATTTATCAAGCTGAACTTCGTGCATCGCAAATAGAGATGCTGGCAAAGATGGATGGAAACGAAGTTCCGTCCAAACGTGATCGATCAAGATATCTGTTTATTTTACTGACCGTTGAGCGGGTTTGCGATGCGATTGCAGATGGCACCGCGAAACTTTCGGGCGCCCGCGAAGATGAACTGTTTGAGTTCATGGTGCAAACAGCGCGGGAAAACCTTTCCTCACTTTGACAACCGGACGCTTCAGTTAGGTGCGAGACTCTGGCACGCAGAAGGGGTGTTCATTCCACATGCGCCAGATAGCAAATAGAGGGATGAGGAACCAAGGAGCGTTCGCAAATAAAACCATGCCGACGTCGGGTGTTGAATGCACACCCCACAATTCTTCGCCAACAATGATTGTGACATTGGTCATGATAACCGAGGCCCAGATTATGGTGGGCAGGCGAATCCACTCCAACCCCTTTGTCCAAGCATAAAGAGCGGCGCCATAGAATGGGAAGAACAATAGGGCATCGATCCAGATGGTCATCTGCCAAAACATCGGCCGTGCCATTAACAGAGGGTCAAAAGTGTTACCCCACCAATGAACTAGATCAACT
>JAJFIN010000407.1 GCA_021774955.1 Alphaproteobacteria bacterium
ATATAGCTTCGATCCTTCGAGACAGGCCTATCGGCCTTCCTCAGGATGACGTGGGAGTGTGAAGTGTGTGTCTGAAAGTGTATATTTCGAATTTTTACTCCGCCCAAGGAAGAATTTCTATTTCCGGCCAGATTTTCTTCCAGCGCGCAGCTTTATGCAAGTAGCGATCCGGCAATCGGGCGGCCCATTTGTTGGGTCGGACGATTTTGTTGAGCGCGTCTTCAACACCCGCCAAGGAATAAATTTCGATAGACCCGTTTTGATCGAGCCTTAAGCCGATGGCGGTGGTTGTGGTCAGGAAGCGGTCGATGGATTCACAGCTTGATTGTAGTGGCGAATAGGCCTGGCCGAATTTTTGTTCGTACCAAAGATGCACGCGGGCTTGATTGCGCACTTCCACGCGAATATTGAGATCGGCAAAATGCGCGGCGCATTTGCGGATGACCTTGTCTTCCGCCTCCCAAGAAAGATCGACATCTTCGAAATAGAAAACATCATAATCGTTGATGCCGTAACCCGGCGGATTGTTGCTCAACCGGTTCCAAACTGAATGAACCAAACATCCTGATACAAGCCAACAATCGGGCAGGTCCAAGTCGCGTAATCGTTCCAAGAGGGTTTGGTTATGCGGATTGGCGAGCGCCAGAGTAATGAACAGATCTTCATTTTCTTCGAGAGATTTGGGCGCTAATTTCATGAGGTAAAGTTAGTTTCACCGCTCCCAGAGGTAAAGCAAGTCCGGTTCTTTTTCTTCGTTATCCACACCATTTGTTTTTTCGATGATGTGAAATCCATGCTTCTCGTAAAAGCGGCGCGCCGCCATGTTCCGCTGAAAGGTCCAAAGTTTTAAGTCTTCGTCGTCGCAATGGTTTTTGGCATAGGTGAGGAGGCGTGAACCAATACCGGCGCGCTGATGACCCGGAGCGACATAAAGATGATCAATCCACCCAGGCTTTTGCGCGATAAACCCGAAGACTGCTCCTGCCTGTTCGGCAAGCCAAACTTGGCCGGCGGTCAATACTTCAGTTTTAAAGAAGGCCAATGTCTCGGCGTTGCTATGTAGGTCGGGCAGATAAGGCAGATTGACTTTGCGTGCACGCAGATGAATGTCAGCAATGGTCTGCGCATCACCGACACTTGCTTGACGGATCACAGGCGGTGTTGGTCGATCACCCGCCATCTCGCTTGCTCAACTGGCTTGGTTGACGACAGCGCCGTGGCAGTGTTTGAACTTCTTACCGGTGCCACAAGGACAAGGTGCGTTACGCGGAACCTTCCCCCAGGTCGATTGATCTTCCGGATCGACAATGGCGGCGGGGGCGCGGCGAAAGGTTGGTGCGCTCGAAATGGGGCTCGGTTCTGCCATCTCATTTTCACCGGTCAGCGGGTTGATATGAGATTCTTGGGCCTGAGCTAAGAGATCAGGCGGCGGTGGTGGCGGTTCGACCGCGATCTGAACATGCATGAGCTGCTGGCTGACGTCGCGCCGGAGTTTTTGCAAAAGATGCTCAAACAGGGCAAACGATTCGGTCTTGTATTCGTTTAGTGGGTCACGTTGACCGTAACCGCGCAAACTGACTGCCTGGCGCATATGTTCGAGATGCAGCAGATGATCGCGCCATTCCTGATCGATGGTCTGCAGGAGCAAAGCTTTTTCAACCTTGCGCATGATATCGGGGCCAACATTGGCAGCGCGTTCGGCCGCCTTGCGGTCTGCCGCCTCATTGACGCGGTGGCGGATCTCTTCGTCGGCTATGCCTTCTTCTTTGGCCCATTCGCCGATCGGTAAATCGAGGCCAAACACGTCATTGATTTCCGTTTGGAGTTCTTCGGTTTCCCATTGTTCAGCATAGGCTTTTTCAGGGATATGCGTGGTGATCAGATCTTCGATGGTGGATTCGCGCATGTCACCGATCAATTCGCTTAGATCCTCGGCTTCCATCATTTCGATGCGTTGCTCAAAGATGGCCTTACGTTGATCGTTCATGACATCGTCATATTTGAGCAAGTTTTTACGAATGTCGAAATTGCGGGCCTCAACTTTTTGTTGGGCCTTCTCAAGCGCTTTGTTGATCCACGGATGAATAATGGCTTCACCGTCTTTTAGCCCAAGACGCTGTAACATCGTGTCCATACGTTCAGAGCCGAAGATGCGCATGAGATCATCTTCAAGACTGAGGAAGAATTTAGACGCACCCGGGTCCCCTTGACGGCCGGTTCGGCCGCGCAATTGGTTATCGATGCGACGGCTTTCATGGCGCTCGGTGGCGATCACATAGAGGCCACCGGCTTCGAGCACGACTTCCTTATCGTGTTCGATTTCGCGTTCGATCTCTTCGATTTTTTTCTGGCGTTCTTTGGGGTCTGGAAGTGCGTCAGCTTCTTGACGGATGCGCATTTCCAAATTACCGCCCAATTGAATGTCTGTACCGCGCCCGGCCATGTTGGTGGCGATGGTGACCGCTTCTGACCGGCCTGCTTGGGCAATAATGTAAGCTTCTTGCTCGTGATAGCGGGCGTTCAATACGTTGTGTTTGATTTTCTTCTTGTTCAAAAACTCAGACAGATGTTCTGACTTCTCAATGCTTGTTGTGCCAACCAGGACCGGTTGCTTGCGCGCGTAACACTCTTCGATCAATTCAAGGACAGCATTGTATTTTTCGTCGGTCGTCCGGTAGACCTCATCGTCATGGTCGATGCGCAGGATTGGCATATTTGTTGGCATCTCGGTGACGAGAAGCTTGTAGATGTCCTGAAACTCAGCCGCTTCCGTCATGGCGGTTCCGGTCATGCCGGCCAATTTTTCATAGAGGCGGAAATAGTTTTGAAAGGTGACCGAAGCCAGGGTTTGGTTTTCTGGCTGAATAGAAACATGCTCTTTTGCTTCTAGCGCTTGATGCAGGCCCTCGGAGAAACGACGTCCTTCCATCATGCGGCCGGTGAACTCATCGATGATGACGACCTTATCGTCTTTGACGATGTAATCCTTGTCGCGTTGAAAAATCTTATGGGCTTTCAGCGCCTGATTGGTGTGATGAACAATGGTTACGTTGGCGACATCATAGAAGTCACCTTCGATCAGGCCGTCTGCTTCAAGAAGCCGTTCGAGAAACTCATTGCCGTTTTCGGTCAAGGTGACGCTGCGGGCTTTTTCATCGAGCTCGTAATGTTCATCGCCCAAACGTGGGATATAAGTGTCGAGCGTATTGTAAAGCTCTGAATTATCTTCGGTGGGGCCGGAAATGATCAGCGG
>JAJFIN010000408.1 GCA_021774955.1 Alphaproteobacteria bacterium
GCTTTGAACGCAGTATAGAACGCGTGCCCCTAGGGCTTATCGCCATCGTCGCCCCTTGGAACTATCCCTTCTTAACATCCGTGAACGCCATAATCCCGGCGCTGGCGGCCGGCAATGTGATTGTCCTCAAACATTCCGACCAAACACCGGTGGTCGCGGATCGCTATGCGGCGGCGTTCCAACAAGCCGGATTACCGGAAGGCGTCTTTCGCCATCTGCACATGGACCACGAGCAGATAGCGCGCTTGCTTGCCGACTCGCGTGTCGATCATCTGTGTTTTACCGGCTCTGTGCGCGCCGGACATGCAGTACAATCCGCATTATCTAACCGCTTTGTCGGGACTGGCCTTGAACTGGGTGGCAAAGATCCCGCCTATGTGCGCGCTGATGCTGATCTTGAAGACGCTATTGTTAATCTCGCCGACGGTGCCTTTTTTAATTCCGGTCAATCTTGTTGCGGTATTGAACGCATCTATGTCGATCGGGAAATCTATCAGGACTTTGTCGATGGCATGACCGCAGAGGCTGAGAAACTCACCCTTGGAAATCCCCTCGAAGAAACAACGACATTAGGCCCAATGGTGCGTGCTCGCGATGCCGACGCGGTCCGAACGCAAACAGAAAAGGCCATTGTCGCTGGCGCCAAACCGCTCGTTGAACCCAAACGCTTTTCCATGAACGAAGCCGGATCACCCTATCTCGCGCCTCAAGTCCTCGTCGAGGTCGATCATTCCATGGACATCATGACTGAGGAAACCTTCGGGCCTGTTGTTGGCATCATGCCGGTCACTTCAGATGATGAAGCAGTGAAGCTGATGAATGACAGTCAATATGGGCTCACCGCTTCGATCTGGAGCCGCGACATTGCGCGCGCGCAAGATCTCGGTCGCCAAGTGGAAACCGGCACACTCTATGTCAATCGTTGTGATTATTTAGATCCGGCGCTGGCCTGGACTGGCATCAAAAATTCCGGCCGTGGCACGACGCTCTCTGTCGTCGGCTACGAAACCCTCACGCGGCCAAAATCATACCATGCGCGATTGTTGGATTAGGGAATCCAATCATTGTTCGGTAGAGAAAATATTGTTAGCTGATGATATCGAGCAGTGAATCCTGCAACTCGTTGGCCGTCTTGATAACTTTGGCCGATGCCGCATAAGCATGTTTGGCCTGGGTCAGATCGACCAGATCGCGTTCTAACGATCCGTTAAATGCTAAAGCACTGGGATCCGGATTTGAACCGCCGGGGGGAAGGGGAACCGCCCGCGCTGACACCACCGGTCCAGAGCTTGTTGATATCTGTACCGGTTCGACCGGCTGATATCCAGGCGTCAGAACATTGGCAATATTCTGACTACGGATCGAAGCTCGTTCGCTGGCTGCCTGAAGACCAGACAGAGAATATGTTAGTGCACTCGGCATGGGAAAACCATACCTACCCGAAACAAAAAAGTCAAGAAAACATAATAAAATCAAATACTTATAAAGTTTGATTCAAATTTTATACGTTCACAAATTATCCCATCTTTTGGCCAGATAGGTTCCTTCATTGTCTATTTTTGAGACAGCGCAAAATTACTTACCAGAATAAGAAATGCGCCAAATTGTTTTTCCGGTGTCATCGGCGATCAAAAGACTGCCGTCAGCAGCAATCAACAATCCTGCTGGACGCCCCCAAACCTCGGCCACTTTTTCACCAGCCCGCCAAAACCCCGCGGCAAAATTCTCGTATGTACTGGTGGGGCGACCGTTTTCAAATGGAACACGCACGATCTTATAGCCCGTAGGCTCCGATGAATTCCACGACCCGTGAAGAGCGACAAAAGCGTCACCGCGATAATCGGCCGGGAACTGATCGCCATCGTAAAAGACCAATCCGACCGGTGCCGAATGGGCTTCAAAAAGAACGTCTGGTACTTGAGTGGCGGCCACTTTCGCCGGATCCTTTTCACCCCAATCGGGATCAGCATTCGGCCCAAGATAGGCATAAGGCCAACCGAAAAACGCGCCCTTACTCACGCGGGTTAAATAGTCCGGCACCATATTATTGCCATAGCCGTCGCGCTCATTGACCACCACATAAAGATCATCACGGCCTGGATAAAAGCCAATCCCAACCGGATTACGTAGACCGGACGTGTAGGTTGATTGGGTTCTACTGGCAAAGCTGAACTCTTGAACCGTGGCGTGAGGATCAGCCTCCTCAGCGATATTGTTACGACTGCCCACCGCAACGTAGAGCCGCTCGCCATCTGGCGAAACGGCGAGGTTGCGCGTCCAATGTCCCCCACCTTTACCTAAAGCGCCAGGCTCTGTGATCGGCTGGCGTTTGCCACGCGCTTCAACATCGCCGTCGCGATAATCGAACTGCCAGACGGCGCTGACATCGGCGATCAAAATTTTGTCTTTCCAGAACGCGATACCGTGTGGCCGCTGAAGACCGGAGACATAAGTGAACCGCTCTTCAGCAATGCCGTCCCCGTCACTATCGCGCAAGATTGTCACTTTGCCCGGCCGCGATTCCGCCAGAAAAACATCGCCATTAGGCGCCAGAGCCATCCACCGTGGGTGTTCCAAATTTTCAGCAAAAACCTGCGCCTGAAAACCGTCCGGCACGCGCAGGTGATCTTCTGCGTTGCGTTCCACCCGTTGTGGAAATCCGGTGACCCGCCCTGCTTTTTTGATGGCAGGCAGATTTGTGGGATCATAATAAAATGACTTACCAACAGTTTGCTCGCCCGTGTCATCGGCGGCAATTGCCCTTTGAGGAGGCTGAAACAAACCCGCAATGACAAGAGAACAAAACACCCAGCCGACGCTGACGCGTATCATAGACCCCACCCCACCAAATCAATTGGCTCATGCAACAGCGGTTAATTTGTGGCAGGGTTGGGTGAATGTCAAAAGACAAAAAAGGGCGGACAAATCCGCTGAAGGGGTCGCGATGGATTTGTCCGCCGGATCTCTGATACTGTAAGAGCCAGAGAGTACGCTCATATGAGCAAGTAGCGTGCCACTAGGCTTCTTTGGATTACTAAATTTTAAAACCGCAGAAAATAGAGACGCTTAGATCCCTATATATCCAACAGCCAGCTTTCAATATGCAAATCAATATGCATTTTGCAAATCAATATGCGCAAACCGGCTCACTCAAGCAGGCTCCTGCGGGAGACAGCCCATGATCTGTTAAGCATTCCGAGCTTAGTATGGCCCGATGAATATAAGCTACGGATCTCAAAAACCGCGCTCCAAAGCCACGCAACGCAAGCGCGTTCGCGCTATTTACATGGCCATATTGGGTCTTGTCTTGTTTACCAGCACGACTTCTTTGGCCTCAAGCGATGGTAAAAATATGAGTGGCGACGGCTTCAGCGACAAAGGCACGCTGGTTGCCATCGAGCCGGTACAAGTATCGATCATTCAAGATCTGGCCATTCAGGGCATTTTCATCATTGATTTTTATGTCGACGCGCCGGAATCGCGCGCGGCCCGTAAGCTCGAATTTCTCATGCCGCGCCTGCGCGACGCCTATCTTCGAGGTATCAATGAATTCGCCAATCATGAGATTCGCATAGAACGTCCGGTTAATCTCGATCGGCTCGATCTCTATCTCATACGCGAAACGGAAGCCATCATGAACGAGACCGGTTTCCGCATCCTGTTTAAGCAAGTCATGGTTCAAAAGCGATAGTCACTGAACTCACATCGCGCTGATGCCGCCATCCACCTTAATCTCAGCGCCGGTAATAAATTTCGATTCATCACAAGCAAGAAACAAGATCGTGTAAGCGATGTCTTCCGGTTCCCCCAAATGACCTAAGGGAACTTGTCGAGCCAGCTTTTCCTCAACACCTGCATTGTCGGTAAAAGCTGATGTTAACATTGGTGTACGGATGAACGTTGGATGAACAGAATTACAACGAATTCCGTAACGCCGTTTCGCACAATGAAGTGCCACCGATTTTGACAGCATCCACACACCGGCCTTGGCAGAATTATAAGCCGCCATATTGTGACCAGCGATTAAGCCGGCAATCGATGAGATATTAACAATTGACCCAGGCGCATGAGCGCGCATCAAAGGCAAGGCGTATTTGCAACCCAAAAAAATGCTGTCGAGATCAACCGCGTGAACACGCTTCCAGTTCTCAAAATCCTCATCCTCGACTGTCTTGCTTGACACAATACCGGCACTGTTGACCAGCACATTCAATCCACCCATCGCCTCATGGGCTTGCTCAAGCACCGATTGCCAAGCCTGTTCCTGGGTTACATCGTGGCCAAAAGCAAAAGCCTGATCTGGGTATTTCTCGTTCACCGCCGCCGCAACCTGCGCAACTTTAGCCTCATTGATATCGGTGAGTGCTACTTTGGCCCCTTCGCTTGCCATCATATGCGCCGTCGCTTCACCAAGACCCGAAGCCGCGCCGGTGATCAGCGCCATTTTACCGTCAACCCGTCCCATTCCATTACCTCCCAATAATTTTTATCTGTTAAGACCCTTTGAAGTCTGGCGGCCGTTTTTCGAGAAAAGCCCGCACCCCTTCTTTAAAATCATCCGAGGACGTCGCAACGATATATTGGTCACGGTCCATGAACGTTGTCGCGTGATGGAGCGCGTTGGCAGCAGCGTTGATGGCCTCTTTCGACATACGCACAGTCACCGGCGGCAGTGCTTTTACTTTGGCAGCCCACATCTTCGAGGTTTCAAACGCCGCACCATCATCGGTGAGTTCTTCAACCATACCCCAGTTCTGAGCGGTCTCTCCATCGAGAGCCTCGCCAAAAATGGTAAACTGTTTCGCCCGCGCCGGTCCTACTAGAGAGACCAAACGCGGCAAAGAGTGCCAACTCATATTCATGCCGAGCGGCACCTCCGGCAGGCGCAATGATGCAGAACGACCGACGATGCGCAGATCACATGCCAGCGCCAAGGCCACCCCACCGCCAATGCAAAATCCTTCAATGGCAGCAATGGTATAGGCTTCGAGACGCTCCCAGGCCGCGCACATATCAGGCCCGATACGCAAGGCCTGTCGCCGCTCGATCAGCGGCATCCGCGCAGTTTCATTCAGCCGTTTGTCGCTCAAGTCAGCCCCAGCGGTAAAAAAAGTATCCGCGCCGGTCAAAATCACCGCGTAGATGCGCGGGTCCTTATCGATCTCGCGCGCGACGCTCGTCAACTCCTCCATAAGGGTGGCTGACAAGGCATTGCGCTTTTCTTCTCGAGTGATTTTGACCACCACCAGGCCATTATCGTTTTCAACAGAAAGATGCTGATAGGGTTGAGCCATAAAACTTCTCATCGGAAATTAGTAAGAGCCACAGAGTGAGTGATCGAAGCTGCGAGGTCAAACGAGAAACAAAAAGAGCGCCAGCAGTTTCCCACCAGCGCTCCAAATTCTAGACCTGAACCCTATTCCGCAGCGGAAAGGCTGAACGCCGAACCACTTTGTTGATTGAGCGTCTTCAGATAGCGGATGCCTTCTTCAGCGATATCGTCGCCAATCATTCTATCGCCTTCATCATACAATTCCTGCATATCGACATAGGCCGCATAGACCGGCTTGGTCCGATC
>JAJFIN010000409.1 GCA_021774955.1 Alphaproteobacteria bacterium
ATAGACATCGACCAAGGCATCAAGCGCCGCCGGATCGACAAACCCGCGTCGCGTCAGCAACGTCTCTAAGGCCTTCACCCGCAAAGCTGTTTCCGCTGGCGGTTCTTGCTCGTGGTCGTGTGAATGAGTGTGGTGTTTGTCAGCCATACTTGTCCCAAACCTGTTTGCTAGGCCCCAATCCTAATTCTCCCTTGACCTTTGGCAACAATTCATTATCATCAAAAGTGCGTACTATAGATACGCATTTTTGATGATAATAACTACGCAAAACGGGAGCGATGAATGCCGAGTGTCACCTATATCGAAGCCGACGGTAAAGAACACAAAGTCGATGTAGCGCCAGGGCTGTCCCTCATGGAAGGTGCGGTCAACAATCTTGTGCCGGGTATCGATGCTGATTGCGGCGGCGCCTGCGCCTGCGCCACCTGCCACATTTATATAGAACCGGATTGGCATGGGAAAACTGGGACCAGAAACGAGATGGAGCAAAGCATGCTCGATTTTGCAGAAGGCATCAAAGACAACAGCCGGTTGGCCTGCCAAATCAAAGTCACCGATGAACTCGACGGAATTGTTGTCCGCCTACCTGTTGCCCAATTCTGATTATTGCGAATTTAAATTTAGCCGGGAGAGAATTCATGAGCGTCGCCCACGATCAAAACACCAGCTTACCAAGCGCCTACGATCTGCCACTCGAGGATATCGATGTCAGCATTGCTCAATTATTTCAAACGCAACAACACTTTGAATATTTCGAACGTCTGCGTAAAGAAGATCCGGTGCATTATTGCAAAGATAGTGAGTTTGGCGCCTATTGGTCAGTGACCAAATTTAACGACATCGTCGAAGTCGATAGCAATCACAAAATTTATTCATCTGATAAAACCATCGTCATTGGTGATGCCGACCCAGACTTCAACCCGCCCATGTTCATCGCCATGGATCAACCGAAACATGACGTCCAACGAAAAGCTGTCACACCCGCTGTGGCACCAGTCAATCTGGCTAAATTGGAATCACATATTCGGGAAAATGTCTGCGAAATTTTGGATGGCCTTCCGGTTGGCGAAACCTTTGATTGGGTTGATCGTGTCTCAATTGAACTGACGACACGAATGCTCGCAATTCTGTTCGATTTTCCCTGGGAAGATCGACGCAAACTGACGTGGTGGTCGGATGTGACCACATCAAACCCGGCTCAAGTCGGCGCCGACGCCTCAATCGTCAATGAGGAAGAACGCAAAAAAGAGCTCATGGAATGTCTTGAGTATTTCATGAACCTGTGGACCAGCCGCGGCGAAAATTATGAAGGCACGGACTTCGTCTCACTGCTGGCGACCAATCCAGACACCATGGAAATGTCAAATGATCCATTGGAGTTTCTCGGCAATTTGATGCTGCTGATTGTTGGCGGCAACGACACGACCCGTAACTCGATCTCCGGTGGAGTTTTAGCGCTCAATCAAAACCCAGCCGAATATAATAAACTGCGCGCCAATCCAGATCTCATCCCAAACATGGTGTCTGAAATCATTCGTTGGGTGACGCCGCTCGGTCACATGCGCCGCACGGCCCTTGAAGATACGGAACTCGGCGGCAAGAAAATCAAAAAAGGTGACCGCGTTGTCATGTGGTACATCTCCGGCAATCGCGATGACGAAATCATTGATCGCGCCAACGAATTTTTGATCGACCGCGACAAGGCCCGCCACCATCTCTCCTTCGGTTTCGGTATTCACCGCTGCATGGGCAACCGTGTTGGCGAAATGCAACTGCGGATCTTGTGGGAAGAAATCATGAAGCGTTTTGAAAAGGTCGAGGTGATTGGCGAACCTGAGCGCCTGTGCTCAAACTTTGTCATGGGCATCACCGAGATGATGGTCAAGCTGCATCCGTTGAAGGCGTAGAGAGCACACCTGCATTTGGTGTGCCTTCGGCAGAGTATCCATTGTCCTGCATGTATTAAATAGACTCTCTTTCCCCTTGGGCCTAGGCTGAACAAAGCCCGCAAGGGGAATAGGAGATGCTGGATAACATCATTGCACCAGTCAAAGTCGATGATTTTTTCCTAGATTATTGGGAAAAGAAGCCGCTTGTGGTGAACCGGCACACGCCTGACTATTTTGCACATCTTTTGACCCTCGACGCGATCGATCAAGTCATCACCACGTCCGACATCCGTTTTCCAGACATCCGTGTCATCAGTGCAGCCCACGAGATCGCTAGCAGCGATTATACAATGGGCGGCGGGCGGCTTAAGCCTGACAGCGTCATGAAGCTGTATCAAGAAGGCGGAACCGTCATCTTAAACCATCAGCATAAATGGCAGCCAGCACTTGCCAAATTCTGCCGCGCACTAGAACTTGTTTTTTCCCAACCCTTTCAAACCAACATCTATCTCACACCGCCCAACGCACAAGGGTTTGGTATTCATTTCGACACCCATGATGTCTTTGTTCTACAGATCGCAGGAAGCAAAGATTGGAAGATATTTGACAGCGCCATAGACCTCCCTCTTGCCGGTCAGGGTTTCAATCCCACAGATGAAGACATTGGCGAAACACAGATGACTTGTACGCTTGAGGCTGGCGATCTGCTTTATATTCCACGCGGTATTCTGCACGAAGCGAGTTCACTTGATGACCTATCGCTCCACGCGACCGTTGGCATACTGAGCAAGACCTGGGCCGATTTTATTCTCGAAGCAGTCTCCCAGGTCATCGTGAGCGACCCAAACTTCCGCCTGGCAATGCCGGTTGGCTTTGCACAACCAGATTTTGATCAGAGTAAGGCAGAAACAACTTTCCACGATCTTCTGAGTGATCTTACTCGTAAGATCGATTTCAACGCAGTGTTTGATACCTACGTAAATGAGTTTGTCGATACGCGCGCGCCTCTTTTGCAAGGTCAGATGAAACAAATCTCACAGATTGCAGGTCTCGACAGCAAGAGCACAATCCGGCTTCGGGAAGGTGTCGTATTTCGCCTCGAACGCGGATCAGATACAATCAGCCTTTCTTTCTATGGCAAAACAATCGAACTCCCGTTTTCCTGTGAAAAACCTCTTCAAACTTTACTGTCTGCAAATGAAGTCATATTGAAAGATCTTCCACGGGACGAAGAAGACAATGAAATCGAAGACATTCTCATCCTTATACGCCGTTTAATTTCCGAGGGTTTTATTGAGCTTGTCGACTAATTTGTGCGAAACTGGAAATTGTTCTATATTCTTTTTTTTGAAGAACGGAGAGCCAAGCCATGTCAGACAAATCCTCCGACGACAGGAAACCGCAACACTCACTTCAGGATTCCGACATTCGAACACACAGCGTTATGAGCCGCCGCTTGGCTCTTTCTACAGTTGGAATAGGAGCGACCGGTGCGCTGGCCATCGTGCTCGGCCTGTCGCGGGCGACGGCCAGCGACGAGGGCGACAACGATCAAACATCGGTTGCAGATTATAAGTGGCGGTCAAACTCCGACACCAACACCTATGGGGATACGACCCAAACCGACGCCCAAGATGGAACCGATGTAACGGACTCAGATCAGACCGTCGTTGCCGATGAAAAATCCGCCGCTGATTCAGACGTCCGCCACGTCGCCGATGCCCGCGATAGAGATTAAACCAGCATAGGGACCTACTAAAACGTTACCCACAAATCAGCCGTTCCAAGGAGCAAGGCCGATCATCGTATTTATGTAACGCCGAACACAGAGAACGACATTTTTATACCGGATCAGTAAAACAAATCACCTGAACGACGGTTCGGGTTTTACGAAGGTATCGACCAAAGTCATCAAAGCCCTTTTCCGACAGATCTTTCGGTTCGATCTTCAGGCTCGACATGGCAGCACTTTGAAGGTTGGCAAGATTTAGCACATCCTTGATCCGGCCAGGTGATGTTACATAGACCCGCCCGCGTCGAGGGGCTTCAGCAACCGTGACCCCCGCAATTCGACCGTCGTCATCCAAAGCAACACCGCCAGAAATACCGCCCAATGTTCCACTAAAATAGGGCTTGCGTAAAACCTCTGCCCATACCGTAATTTGCTCACGCATCTCGACCCTACCAGTCGTGTGCATGACACTACGTCCTAAATATTGCGTCGTTACTTGGCCGGGATTTCCTTGCGGAAAACCAAAATGAAATCCGGGCTCGCCAATGAGAAAGTCTATTTTTCGCCGTGGAAAGGCTGGCGCACCCTGACCGGTTTCAATGAGAGCCGTGTCTGAAGAAGGATGAAAAATAACACGTGTGCTTTTCTCTAACTTGTTACGATTGAAGACAACACCCACGCGCGTGCACCCTTCAACGACATGACGCGCCGTGATCCAAACGCCAGAAGGATTCACCGAGAAAGCAGATCCCGTGTAGACACCCTCCTTTATTTCATCGGCTTCGATCAACACTTCAGGGGCAACCGGACCATTGTAGGGGCGAGGCCGACGATCTTTGG
>JAJFIN010000410.1 GCA_021774955.1 Alphaproteobacteria bacterium
TTTACCGCGTCTGCCGCGTCCGCGCTTGACCCCAGAAGTGCGCAAATTTTTGCGGCTCGGCGTGCCCGGCGCGATCGCGGCTGGCATCGTTCAGATCAATTTGGTCGTCGGCGGCATGATCGCCTCGCTCCAAGATGGCGCCCGGCCGATGCTCTATTACGCCGACCGGATCTATCAATTGCCGCTGGGTGTCATCGGCGTCGCCATGGGCGTCGTGCTTTTACCTGAACTGTCACGTCGCTTGCGTGCGGGCGATGAGGCCGGTGCCGCGCAAAGTCAAAACCGAGCATTGGAACTGTCCTTATTTTTTACCGTGCCGGCCGCCGCGGCGCTTTTTGTCGTGCCGACCGAAATCATCGCGGTTCTGTTTGAGCGCGGCGCCTTTCATGCCGATGCGACCCGCGGCACCAGCGCGGCACTCGCCGCCTTCGCCCTCGGCTTGCCATCCTTTGTTTTGATCAAAGTTTTCACGCCCGGCTTTTTTGCCCGCGAAGACACCAAGACCCCGATGCAGTTCGCCGCCATCAATGTCGCGGTTAATATCGCCCTCGGCCTGTTTTTATTTTGGCGCATGGGTTTTGTCGGCTTGGCCATTGCCACCTCGGTCGCCGGTTGGGTCAATGCTGTGCTGCTCGCCCAGCGTCTTCATAAGCTCGGTCATTTCAAAATGGACGCCCGTCTGCGTGCCCGCGCGCCGATGATCATTGCAGCCAGTATTGCAATGGGGCTTGTGCTCTGGGGAGCGGCAACGGTTGCCGCACCCAACTTTGCCGCCGGTGGCCTGTCATCCATCTTGGCCCTCATCGGTCTCGTCGTCATCGGGCTAATCCTATACGCCGCCCTCACTTTGGCTCTCGGCGCGGCGCGCATGAGCGATGTGAAAAGCGCGTTCGGACGCAGCTAAACGAACGTGCTTGAAACGCCTTCTTGAAACAGCGGCCTGTTCGCGCCATAAAGCGCCGCCTGCCCTTACTTGGACCGCGACCCATGACCAACCAAAACAACAAAACCGAATACCAAGGCCCCGAACGCGTTTTCTCCGGCGTTCAGCCGACCGGCCAATTGCATCTCGGCAATTATCTCGGCGCCATCAAACGCTTCGTCCATCTGCAAGAAGAGATGGAGACGATCTATTGCGTCGTTGATCTCCATGCCATCACCACCTGGCAGGACCCAAAAGAATTACACAGCGCCATCCGCGAAGTGACCGCGTTCTACATCGCCTGCGGCCTCGACCCGAAGCGCTCGATCCTGTTTAACCAGTCCAAGGTCAGCGCCCATGCCGAGCTGGCCTGGATCTTCAATTGCGTGGCGCGCATGGGTTGGCTCAATCGCATGACCCAGTTCAAAGACAAGGCCGGCAAAAATCGCGAGAACGCCTCCGTCGGTCTCTTTGCTTATCCCAGTCTCATGGCCGCCGACATCTTAGCCTATAAAGCGACCCATGTGCCGGTCGGCGACGACCAGAAGCAACATCTGGAATTGTCACGCGACATCGCTCAGAAATTTAACAATGATTTTGGCTCGCTTCGTCCGGGTGCCGAACATTTCTTTCCTTTGCCCGAACCGCTGATTGCCGGTCCTGCACCGCGCGTCATGTCACTGCGTGACGGGTCTAAGAAAATGTCAAAGTCAGACCCTTCAGATATGACCCGTATTCACCTGAGCGATAGCGATGACGACCTCGCCAAAAAAATCCGCAAAGCCCGCACCGACCCAGAAGCCTTGCCGAGCGAAAGCGCAGGCTTGAAAGATCGTCCCGAAGCAGAAAACCTGGTGACGATTTTTGCCGCTCTCGCCGATCGCACAAAAGACGATGTCTTATCGGAGTTCGGCGGGGCTCAATTCTCGGCGTTTAAACCCGCACTGGCTGATTTAGCCGTCGCCACCCTCGCGCCGTTTCGCGATAAGGCTGAAGAACTCATGGCGGCACCCGACGAGATTGATCGGATCTTGGAAGATGGTGCAGCACGGGCGCGCGCCATTGCCGATCCCATTCTTGCGGAAGTCAAAGATCTGGTGGGATTCATTTAGGCGGCTATGCTTGAAAGGCTGTCTGGCTTTCCCCATGTGTTCAGAGACGTCGAATAGAAAAGGACTTGGGTCATGGAAATTGGGCAAAGCGTGCGCAAAGCGGGACTGCGAGCACGCCGAGCGGGGTCCTGGGTTGCGGGGCGGCTGACCATCCGTAAAGACGGCAGGGGCTTACGCCTCACCGGTAAAACCTTAAGCGTCGTGGCCATGGCCGTTGCGGCCTATTATATTTTTGGCGGCCTATTGATCCAGCGCATTGATTCCAATTCGAATTTCAGGCCCGTCGCCCCAGCTCAACAGGGCCAAAGCGTGGCGGTTGCCATGGCTGCCGCGCTGATTGATCGTGAGATTGATGATTATGGTTGGGTCGCCAACGATCCGTTTTTCAAACCAACAGCTTTCCTCGACAACATGCCCAATTACCAATTGGGCGTAATAGCATCGCTGGCCAATTTCAGTTTTGAGCTGCGCGATCAACTGGGTCGAACGCGAGGCTCAAGCCAAGCTGATCCCGATCTCCAAGAGGCTTCCGGCCAACTTCAATATTCCGGCGACAAATGGCTCTGGGATCCTTCAGTCAGCCTCATGCCGACCGCAACTTCCGAACAACAATATCGCAAAGCCGCGACGGCCCTCCGCAATTACAATGATCGCCTCTTAGCTGGCACGGCCACTTATGAGCGGCGTGCGGACAATTTGCTGGCGACCTTAGACCGCATCGCATTGGACCTTGGCTCTGATTCAGCTGTCATCGAAAAGCACATGGACGACAAATCCGGTTTCTTCCTTCATCGGCAGGCGGACAATGTGTTCTACGGTGTTAAGGGCAAGCTCTACGGTTACTACATGATCTTGAAAGCATTGGAACAAGATTTCGGTGATGTGATTACCGAACGAAATCTGCAAAAACCTTTTGAACAGATGATCCATTCGTTTGAATTGGCCGTTCAGTTGGAACCAGGTGTTGTGATGAACGGCGGGGCTGATTCTCAAATGATCCCGTGCCACCTTTGCAGTCAGGGTTTCTACCTGTTGCGGGCGCGCACGCAATTGCGTGAAATCACCAATATTCTTCTGAAATAGCTCATAGAATAACGCGTTTCAGCCATTTTCTTTCGCTTAGTGTGATTATGGAACCGGTAAATTTAGGGGCTTGTCGCGTCCATTTTTGAATGGCAGGCTCGTGATTGATCGTTTTCGACATAGGTCGAACATGCCGTGCCACCCACTCCCCCGGCACAACCACCCCAGGGTACCATTATGGGTGGTCAAGACAAACTCGAAAAATGTTTATGACGTCTCAAGCGACACAAGAAAAGGCCCCGGAGCATAATCCTCGACGCAAATTTCTTTGTGTCGTCGATGCCTCACCGGAATGTGCAACGGCGACCCAATTTGCCGCGTTGCGGGCTAAAAATACCGGCGGCCGCGTTTCTCTTCTTTACGTGATCCAGCCGTCAGACTTTCAACATTGGGCATCTGTCAAAGATATCATGCGAGAAGAGGCGCGAGAAGAAGCCGAAGAAATTCTCAAAGCCCATGCCAAGCGCGTACATGAAGTGTCGGGCGGCACGGCCGAATGCATTATCCGTGAGGGGAAGATCCAGGAACAGATCCTCGAAGTCATCAATGAAGATCACGACATTCGGATCCTTGTACTTGGCGCGGCGTCAGGCAATGAAGGGCCAGGCCCGCTCGTGTCTACATTGGCTGGGCGAGACCTGTCGAGCCGCTTCCCGATTCCTGTCCTTGTGGTTCCGGGCAATCTAACGTCAGAAGAAATTGAGGCCCTGACGTAAAATCAGTTCATTGCGACAAGCCGGGTTTGAGACATCTCCCCATACTGACGTTTAAGCTTCAACAGATGGCCATGCAGGCTTTCTGCGTCGAGCCCATGATGCATGAGTCGCCGCGCGGCACTCAAGCGGCTTTCAGGTAATGTCGGGTGCCGGTTCGAGACCACAGCGACCGGCGTTGGGTCGCCCAAAATCTGGGCAACATAAGCGGCAATAGTTTCATCCAATTGCAGGGAATGAGCGGCCCGTTCGAAATCTCGATCGGACAGAAAAAACGCATAGAGTGGTGTGTAGATTTCAATCGCTGTTTCAAGATCAATGACATTGTGCCAACGATCCGCTTTGAGGTTTATGTCCGGTGGGCCTTCCAAAATAGCGGAATAGTTAATCCGACCCGGTGGGTGAAGTATCGCATCGCGGCTTCGAAGTTGATCGTTCAATTCGATAACAAAGTTAAACAGATTGAGATCGTGTATGAGGAAAGTATCCCCGCGTAAATCTTCAAGACATGTTGGTCGCAACGGTTTTACACTTTTAATTTCGACACCCTTTGCATTGTCTCCAATAAAGCCGAGGATCTGAGAGCCGAGATGAAAATGGCGCAAAATGAGAAGACAGGCATCGCGCGTGGCAAAGACCCGCAGTCCCCAATAAATGAGCTCATGCAGAAACCGAACAGCTTTTAAGCGCGCCGGCAGAACGGATCGCAACAGGATCGCGATGAGAAGAAACCCGCGTATAAAAGGTATGATCACGGGTCGCAGGTATCGATGTGACCACGATTTCTGTCCTCGCAGCAGAGACGCTTTTGCCTCATCACAAAGCGGTAGACTGCGATCAAGATAAACAGCGAGCGCTGGGTCGGGATCGTCTATGCGATGGTGGGCGACATCAAAACCCAAATCATAGGCCATGTTCATGCCCTCTCAATTTCTTCAATCTGAAGGAGGTAAAGACGTGCCGTCACTTTGGCGGTTTGCACGATCCGGTCTGACAGGTCCGGTAAAATGTTCAATATGTCAGCGAGTACCTCCTCGAACTCCGCCATGTGATCTTGATCGTGCTCGGCGTGATGACGATAGAAGGTCAGTTGATCGTCTTGCAGCGAAAGGCTTTCCTCAATCTTTTCTGCCCACTGACCGGCAAATGATCGCCCCAAGCCTTCGATGATGAACATGGCACCTAGGAGATCGAACGGATCGGGTTGGTTGGCCCGATGAAACAAAAACGAAGACAGAACTTCGGTCCCGATGTTGGGCTGCGCAGATATAATGTCCGCCAGGGCACCGCCGGCTGCGACATAATCAGCTTCAAGCATTTTGTAATCGAGATGTTCTGTGGCCGCGTGTTTGATAAACTTTGTCCGCAAATCGGCAAATTCAATTGTGACATTCGAGGCAGCACGGGTAATCCAGCAAGCGCCGTCGATCACTTGTTGGCGATGGTGAAGCAGCATGGACAGATAATCATCACGGCGCATTTTTCCTTCACTGATGCGGCGGATGAAAGCTGTGTTTTGAACCTGCGATTCAAAATCAGACCAGACACTAGCAAGGCGTCGCAACGTGGAATGCAAAGCCCATGGCAGGGGGGCGGGTGGAACAAAAGTCTGGGGGATAGAAATAACGTTCATGATTGTTCTCCTAAACGACAGTAAACTGAATAAATGAAATGATGGCGCGACCGCTCTCGGGCACGAAGCAGAGGATCTTTTGACCGGGTTTGAGGTCTTTGGTGCGAAATAATTCTTCGAGCATGATCAGAATCGAAGCGGATCCGGTATTGCCTTTCGACGCCAGATTGGTGAACCACCGCTCTTCCGGGATCATCGCGCCAGTGCGCGCCAGCAAGCGTTTGAGTTCCTCGCCAAGTGACTTGGCCGAATAGTGAGGTAAAAAATAATCAATCGAGGCCGGATCGATGCGTCCTGCTTCAACCAGATCCAGGTAATGACCGGCCCAAACCGGAAACATTTTATAAAGAAGCTCAAAGTCTTGCTTCAATTGAAGCGCGCTCACTTCCGCCGCCGCAACTGGGTCGCCATAATGGCTCCAGGGTTTAGTTGCGGCACCGGCATTGCTAACGCTACCGGCATACATGCATGGGTCAAATCGATCCGCATAGGAACATAAATCAACCCAGTCAACGCGAAGGGAGGCTCCGTGTTCATTGGGACGAGTTTCTAAAACAGCACTGCCACCACCATCAGATAAGGTCCAGCGCAGAAACTCCGTTTCAAACGACGGCGTGTAAGCTTCGTAACTGGCAATGCTCGTTTCATAAAATCCAGGACGAAACCAACGGCTGGAAAATTCGCTAGCCGTGACCGCAGCGACTTCATGCTCTCCGGTCTTGAGTTGCAGATACGCACTCTTGAAAGCCATAGCACTCGAGGCGCAAACACTTTGAAAGCTGGCAACCTCCATCGGTCGTGTGCCAAGAGCGCCATGAACAGCGCTACCGTGACCGGGCACCAAATAGTCCCCCTGGGTCGTCGCGGTCGCGAGATAAGAGAGACGACCGAGATCGGTTTCAGATTTGGCAAAGGCTTTTTTTAGGGCTTGTGCCGCGATGTCGGCATTTGTGGTCTCAGTCGATCCATCCGGTTCAATCGCATAGTGCCGCGTTTTAACGCCGTTCTTGCGCAGCACCGCCGCACCCAATTTGCGTGCTTCCGGGCCACGTGAGCCGATATAGGCTTCCATCTCCTTGTTATTGACTGGATCACCAGGCAAATGGCTGCCTAAGGCCGTCACATACACCGTTTCCATAGCGAGGCTCCATATATTGAACAATGTTCAGTTTTATATATTGATTAAATGAACAATGTTCAATATTAATTTTTTGGTAATTTCGAAAAAGGAGAGAAAATGGGCCGTAGATCAGACCATGACCGCGACGAACTTTTTGAACTAACGGTTCAAGCAGGCCAAAAGATACTGGCAAAAAAGGGTCTGGAAGGGGTAACGGCGCGCAATGTGGCCGGGGCTATCGGCTATTCACCGGGCACGATTTACAACCTCTTCGACAATCTTGACGGCCTCTTGTTCGAGATCAACAGCCGCACCTTCGATGATCTAGTAGACCGGCTCCGATCTGTGCCTGCGCAAACGGATGTTGTGGAACATCTGATTGCCTTTGCGGTGACCTATTTGGAATTTGTTAGTTCTGCCCCGCATTCATGGGAGGCAATATTTTTTCACAACGCGTCCCACAAAGCACCAGCCTCTCTATTGGAAAAAATTGAAGCACCCCTCAAAATTGTCGAGGAGGTATTGGCGCGGCTGCCGAAACCACTTTCACAAGATGAGTTGAGATTATCAGCGCGTGTTTTATGGAGCAGCGTTCACGGTATTTGTTTGCTGGTATTAAGCGACAAGCTCGGAACCATTTCTATGAAATCGGTAGAGCCACTCATCCGCGCGCTCATTGAAAATTATATCGCCGGTCTTACCGCATGAGGTCTAATCGGGGACTAAATCTCCATCACCGTGAAGATTTCTTTAGGCTCGCGTACGCCGCGCAACGCATGTGATCCAAGCGACATCAACCCTTGCACACATTTAAGATCAGCAAAAGCCGATGTCGTCAGGATCGAATGGCCCAGGGTTTTTGTGAGCGTTTCAACGCGCACAACCTCATTCACGGCCGGTCCAATCACCGTAAAATCCAGGCGTGACGTGCTGCCGACATTGCCAAAAGTTACCTGTCCCGCATGAAGGGCGAAGCCGGCGCGCACGGAATCAATGCCTTCAGGCAGCCGCTCCGGTTTGATTTTGTGAAGTCCGGCCAAGGCTTGGCGTGCCGCCGAGGCTGCATTACAGGCGGCATTTTCTTGACTGTTCTCCGAATACGGAAAGATCGTCAAGATACCGTCACCCATCATCTTGATAATATCGCCACCGAACTCTTCGACCGGGCGGGCGACCGCATCGTAGAAGTCACCGAGGATTTGGATAACTTCCTCCGGTGTCAGCATATCCGCCATTTTGGTAAATTGTCTGAGGTCGGAGTAAAGTAATATCGCATCGATCGCTTCCCCCTGATTTCGCCGGATCGTACCGCCGATGATGCGTTTGCTGGCGCGCTCTCCCATATAAGTGTTGAGGAAGGTACGGGTCACCATGTGCGAATGGTCAAGCTCAAGCCGTAGGCAGATAAGCGGCATCAGATCGTTGAGATGGGTTAAATGCTCAACCGAGAAGCCACCCTCATGATCGGTGGCAAATGAAATAAAGTGGCGCGAATTGTCAGAAAAGACCAACGGCATGGCAATGTAATCGGTCACGCCGCGGGCTTTCAATTCATGAAGTACGGGAAAATCGAGATTGGCATCCGGTCCGCTAAGGCGTCGTCTGACCGCGCTGGCACCCTGATGGATCACCCAAATCGGGCTGAGCTGGTAGTTTTTTGAGCCGCGCTGGCCAATCAAAAACTCAGATTCTTCGATCCCCTCCCCCAATCGCCACAAAAACCCGCGCGAGGCGACCTGCGGATGAGTATCTTGCAGGGCGCAATTGGCCCGCGAAATGGGGATGCCATTGGCGGCCAATTGCTCGCAAATCAAGGCAAAGAGCGCGCCCGCGCCCAATTCCTTACCGCCATGATCGGCCAACCAGGAGGCCACTGAGCTTTTGGACCACGAGAAATCATGGCGCCGCATTGGCTCTTCGAAGCCGTCCTGCCCTGACTGAGATGCATCCAATGTCACAGATTAGCGTCCAATACTTGACTGTTTTAATCGGGTTTCCATGTTATATGGGGCACGCTATGTGGCGCTGCAACACAATTGCGCCACATTTTCATATCGAGGACGGTCCCATGTTCATCCAAACCGAGTCTACACCGAACCCGGCTACACTCAAATTTTTACCCGGCCGCCCTGTGCTTGGCGCAGGCAATACCGCTGAATTCCCCGATGAAGAGGCGGCACAAAGCTCGCCGCTGGCGGCCAAATTGTTCGAAATCGACGAAGTGGCTTCCATCTTTTATGGCGAGGATTTCATCGCGATCACCAAATCTCGTGGCGAATGGCAACATCTGAAGCCCGCCCTTCTTGGGGCGATCATGGATCACTTCACCCGCGACCTGCCGCTCTTTCACGAGGATCGCGCCCCGCAGCCCGCCGGTGATGAGGGTTCCGATGACAATGAGATCGTGGTGCAAATAAAGGAATTGCTGGATACGCGTGTGCGGCCGGCCGTGGCTCAAGATGGTGGCGACATTATCTTTTCGCGATTCGATGAGACCTCGGGCATCGTTTATTTGCAAATGCGAGGGGCCTGCGAAGGCTGCCCAAGCTCAACCATGACCCTCAAGCACGGCATTGAGAATCTTTTGCGCCACTTCGTTCCCGAAGTGAATGAAGTCCGCCCAGTTTGAGCCCTTGGCGTGCTATCTGTTTGGCGTTATGACAAAATCGATCGTGCAGGCATTTGCCTGGGCGAATAATGAAACTCCGTTTGACACATAGCAATAAAGGGCCTGATTAACATGGCAATCAACGACGATGCTCTGAACACGATCTTTCGCGATGCGCGCTCGCAAAACAAATGGCACGACGAGCCTGTCAGCGTCGCTTTGGTTCAAGCGATTTATGAGCTGCTTGCGCTCGGCCCGACCAGCGCCAATTGCTCTCCGGCCCGGTTTGTGTTTCTGACCAGCGAGGCCGCAAAGGAACGCCTGAAACCTTTTCTGATTGAGACGAACTATGAGAAGACTTTGACCGCGCCAGTCGTGGCGATTGTCGGCCATGATCTGGAGTTCTACGAAAAGATCCCGCAGCTTTTCCCTCATAACCCAGATGCCAAGCTGTGGTTTTCAGGCAATGAAGAACTTGCAGGCATCACGGCTTTCAGGAACGGAACATTGCAAGGGGCTTATCTGATGATAGCAGCACGCTCTCTTGGGCTTGATTGCGGGCCGATGTCCGGTTTTGACAATGCGGGAGTTGACGGTGAGTTCTTTGCCAACACGAAGGTAAAGTCGAACTTCATATGCAATCTAGGGCATGGTGATCCGTCTGGTGTCTTTGACCGCAGCCCGCGCCTAGCCTTCGATGAAGCATGCCAAGTTCTCTAAACATCCTGGCAATAGACACCGCTTTGGGCGCCTGTTCTGCGGCGATTTTGTCCGGCGGCGAGATCAAAGCCGGGCAATTTAAACTTCTGCACCGCGGTCATGCCGAAGCCCTCATGGACATGATTGGCGCTGTTGAAGAAGAGGCCGGATTGCGCCTATTGGATATGGACCGGTTGGCCGTGACCATAGGACCCGGAACCTTTACCGGTCTGCGTGTTGGTCTATCTGCGGCCCGCGGCATGGCCTTGGCGGCGCGTTGCCCGCTTGTCGGTGTTACGACATTGCAAGCGGTGGCTTTTGCAGCTTGTTCCAGGACGCGCCCGACCGATGCTTCCATTGCGGCGATATTTGATGCGCGTAAGGATGAAGTTTATTTTCAAATGTTTTCAAACAACGCAACGCCCCTCAATGAAGCGCGCGTTTTATCTCGCGATAGGGTTGCCGAAGAAATTGGACGACAGGCCGAAAAGACAGGCTCCGCTGTAACTCTGGTGGGAACGGGCGCCCAATTGGTCGCCGATATTTTGCCCACTGATTTCTACGGCGTTTCGGACGCCCCCATGCAGCCCAATGCGAGGATTGTCGCAGCGCTTGCCAATATTGTTGAAGATGTAAAAACCGCACCTCCCAACCCTCTTTACTTGCGCCCGCCAGACGCCAAACTGCCGGCCAAAAGTCCTTTGCAGCAATGACAAAGAGTAACGATCAAACAATTCTTCAAATTGAGCCGGTTGGCCCCTTTTATGCGAACGTGTTGGCAGAAATTCACCAAGCTGGTTTTGACGATGCATGGGGAGAGGCTGTCATCGCAAAATTGTTGCAAACAAAAGGCACGACCGGCTTGCTCGCGCGCTTGGCAGATGATGCCGTTGGGATGGCACTCTTTTGGCAAACAGGTGACGAAGCGGAAATTCTTACTCTCGCTGTGTTGCCTCAAGCGCGTCGACAAAAAGTTGCACAGGCTTTGATCGAACATGCGGTTAATATCCTCACTTCAAGTGGGGGCACACGCCTTATTTTGGAAGTCGCCACCGACAACCGCGCGGCGCGAGGGCTTTATGCTAAACTCGGATTTAAATCTGTCGGGCGAAGACCCGGTTATTACAAAAGAGAGGCAATGCCGTCACTTGCTGGTCAAAGGATAGATGGTGAAATTTTGGCCTTGGATCTGGCCGACGGGAGCGCTAAGTAATACCCATGGATCGTATTGAAAAACTCTGCCAAGAAAAAGGCATGCGCATGACAGAACAGCGCCGGGTCATTGCCCAGGTGCTTTCAGGATCAGACGACCATCCTGATGTCGAAGAGCTTTACCGGCGCGCGTCAGCAATTGATTCAAATATCAGTATTGCAACGGTCTATCGGACCGTGCGTCTATTTGAAGAAGCCGGTATTTTGGAACGCCATGATTTTCGAGATGGCCGCTCGCGCTACGAAGAAGTGCCCGAAGCCCATCATGATCATCTGATCGATATGAAAACCGGCCGTGTGGTTGAATTTCGCAACGAAGAGATAGAACAATTGCAAGCCCGCATTGCCCGTGAGCTGGGATACGAGCTTATCGACCATCGCCTCGAATTGTATGGTCGACCGATTAAACAAGAAAACGAGGCAAACTGACAATCTGTGTCAGATAAAAGCATCACACGCAAATTGATGGATCTACCGAGAGTTCTTAAAGCGACGGGACAGCTTTCACTCATCGGCATATCTGCGACCCTCGTTGCGCCTTTTCAACTTTTCGGCATTGCATTTCATCCGCCTTTGGCCAAACGATTGCCGATCCACTATCACCGTTTTCTATTGTGGCTCATTGGTGCCAAAGTGCGCGTGTCTGGAACACCAGCAACACGTGATGACGTTTTATTTATTTCCAATCACACCACCTACATCGACATCCTTGTCTTGGGGTCTCTGATTGAAGTTTGTTTTGTTGCCAAGCATGAAGTGGAAACCTGGCCTTTTTTCGGCTGGCTCGCCAAACTGCAGCGAACAGTTTTTATCGATCGGAGCAAGAGATCCGAAGCGCATGCACAAAGTCGGCATCTTTCAGACCGCATAGATAACGGTGACCGACTGGTCATTTTTCCAGAGGGAACAAGCTCGGATGGCAATCGTGTGCTGCCCTTTAAGAGCGCCCTGTTCAGTGTTGCCGAGGCGCCGCTGGCCTCAAGTGGAACAGCCCCAATCATCCAACCGGTTTCGGTGGTCTATACCGGCCTTGCCGGTCTGCCTTTGGGACGGCGCCAACGCCATCTTATTGCCTGGTATGGCGATATGGAATTGATGCCTCATCTATGGAGTTTTCTGCTCAGCGGGGGACCCGATGTAGATGTTCATTTTCATGACACCGTCTCGCTGGCAGAACTTGGCTCGCGCAAGGCTGCATCGGCGCATTGCCATGCCACAATATCGACCCATGTTGCCAAGGCTTTGAACGGACATCGTGAAGTCACTTGATCTTGCGCCCCACCCCCCCGCCTGAGCAAACACCTACCGGCGGCGTGGAAAACCAAACAATTCGAGACGAATTGCACCGGATGCTTTGCCCGCTTGGAAAGGCTTATAGGTTACAATTATCCAAGAGGCCGAGAGCCTAGCTTGTTTTTGATGTTAAGATGGCCCATATAGGCGCGGAATTAAGCAATTTCTGGGACATTTGGGTTCTGGAATTTGTCAACGAGCCAAGGGCTGATAGGATCTGAGTGCGCAAACTATTCGTCAAATCATTTGGCTGCCAGATGAATGTCTACGATTCCGAGCGCATGATCGATATTCTTACGCCCTGCGGGTTTGAGGCTGTCGACGGACCGGATCAAGCCGATCTGATCATCTTGAATACCTGCCATATTCGCGAAAAAGCCGCCGAGAAAGTTTACTCTGAGTTGGGCCGCCTGCGTCTTATCAAAGAACGGCGACAGACTGACGAGGGTGGCAACACGATCATCGCTGTTGCGGGTTGCGTTGCGCAAGCTGAAGGCGAAGAGATCATGCGCCGTGCACAGATTGTTGACATGGTGTTCGGCCCGCAATCGTATCATCACCTACCAGACATGGTTGCTCAAATAGATCGTGGCCAGGGTCGTGTTATTGATACAGATTTTCCGATTGAGGATAAATTTGATCACTTACCTAAAACCCGCGTGTCCCAAGGACCAACTGCGTTTCTAACCATTCAAGAAGGGTGCGATAAGTTTTGCACTTTCTGTGTCGTACCCTACACACGCGGGTCTGAATATTCGCGACCGGTTGACAAAATCTTGGACGAAGCACGCAGCCTTGTTGACAGCGGCGTGTCTGAAATCACTTTGCTAGGCCAAAACGTCAATGCCTATCACGGTGTGGACGCCAATGGTGACACAGCCAACCTTGCCGACCTGTGCCATACGCTTGCCGAGATCGAAGGACTGGAACGCATTCGGTACACGACCAGCCATCCTCGAGACATGGACGACGATTTAATCAATGCCCATGGTACGCTAAACAAATTGATGCCCTATCTTCATTTGCCGATCCAATCGGGCTCTGACCGAATTTTAGAAGCAATGAACCGGCGACACACATCAAACCATTATCTCGAGCTCATCGATCAATTACGGTCTCAAAGACCGGACATTGCCTTGTCTTCCGATTTTATCGTCGGATTTCCCGGCGAAAGCGATCAAGATTTTGAGCAAACGCTCGACCTTATTCGCAAGGTTGGCTAT
>JAJFIN010000042.1 GCA_021774955.1 Alphaproteobacteria bacterium
TGCCAACCTTTTCGGCAATGTCGCGCGTTTCTTTCAAGACCCCAAATGTGCCGCCATGACCCGCACAACGTTCCACGACATCGACCTTAGTGTCCGGGATGAAGCGCAGCATTTCAGCAGCTTTTGGGCCAATATTTTGAGCGCGGGCATGGCACGCAAGATGAACGGTGACACCGTCAGAGAGGGGTCTCATGCCATCCGCCAGCCCTTCGTTTTTTGCGATGTCGACAATATATTCGTCGATATCAACAACTGCTTTTGACAAGGCTATTACATCCTCATTGTCAGGAAGAATGAGTGGCCATTCAAACTTCATCATCAGACCGCAGCTTGCGGTCAGCGTAATAATGGGCAGGCCGCTATCAACGGTCGGTCGTAGAGCTTTTGAAATTTTCTCTGCTTGGCGCGCGACTTTTTCCAAGTCACCACTTTCTAGATAGGGCATGCCGCAACAACCGGGATAAGCTGCCTCGGTTTCAACCCCGTTGAGCGCCAATAATTTGCGTGCCGCCAATCCAATATCTGGATCGTTGTAATTGACAAAACACGTTGCAAAGAGTGCGGCTTTGCGGCCATAGGCGGGCGCATGTGGATTGGCAGAAAGATCATCTTTTTTTGCAGCGCGCATGAAAGTCGTGGAATGGAATTTCGGCAATTCTGCGCGTTTATCAATGCCCAAGGTTTTGTCCATCACAGGACGCGTGACCGGGTTTGATTTGCTGGAGGCCCAGTTGGCTAACGGAGCAATTGGGGCTGCCAACTTGCCGTTGCGATCCATTTGCGCCAATTGACCTTGGGTGAAGTGCTTTTCGCCGGCTTTTGTTTTGGCGGCGCGATACCGCAGCATGAGATGTGGAAAGTCGAGATCGAATTCGTGCGGCGGGACATAGGGGCACTTGGTCATGAAGCACATGTCACACAGAGTGCAGGCCTCGACCACCGGATCAAAGTCTTTACTGTCAACGGAATCAAGTTCGCAAGTCGCAGATTCATCGATCAGGTCAAAGAGCCTTGGAAATGAATCACAAAGATTGAAACACCGGCGACAGCCATGGCAGATGTCAAAGACACGGCGGAGTTCTTGGTCGATTTTGTCTTGATTGTAAAAGTCTGGATCTTGCCAATCAATCGTGTGGCGCGTCGGCGCCTCGAGGCCACCTTCCTGCATGCTATTCTCCGCATGGGTCGTAACAAAGGGTAATCAGAAAGACCGCCTTATCGACAACAAGTCCAAGCAGCCTTTCTGATCCCGGAAGAGCAAGTTAATTAAAGCTCTCTAGCCATCGAGCGTATCAAGCGCCTTTTGAAAACGACCGGCATGTGAACGTTCCGCTTTGGCCAATGTTTCAAACCAGTCGGCGATTTCGTCATGGCCTTCGTCTCGAGCTGTGCGCGCCATGCCAGGATACATGTCTGTATATTCATGCGTTTCACCAGCAATAGCCGCTTTGAGATTGTCAGCCGTCGGCCCAATCGCAAGACCCGTCGCAGGGTCACCGGTTTCTTCTAGATATTCTAGATGGCCATGAGCATGGCCCGTTTCGCCTTCGGCTGTCGAACGGAACACCGTTGCAACATCGTTGTAGCCTTCGATATCTGCTTTTTGAGCAAAATAAAGATAGCGTCGGTTGGCTTGGCTCTCACCAGCAAATGCAGCTTTTAAATTTTCTTCGGTCTTGGTCCCGGCCAGTGACATTTCTGCCTCCTTTAAACGCGGTCAATGAAATAAATGTTGGTACGGATGGGATGGGAAATAGCCCAGAAGAACGCAGGCTCACAGGCTATACCGCCCATAACCTATTCACCATAAACCATGGAACTTCGTCAATAGAAAATATTAGAATTGTTCTAATATTTCACAGAAATATTTGTTTTTATGAGTTTAATAATGTGGTGGATTATTTTCTACGAGACGGGCTGACCCGAACAATAACATCGACACGGTCAACATTGGTTCCCGGCGGCGTCTTCGGCAGTTTGCCAATGTCAATTGCTTCGGCTGGAATATCAACCAAGTGGCCGTCCGCTTCGACAAAAAAATGGTGGTGGTCGGTCACATTGGTATCAAAGTAAGAACGACTATTGTCGACGACAACTTGACGCAGGAGCCCGACGTCGGTGAATTGGTGCAGCGTGTTATAGACCGTGGCGAGGGAGACTTTTATGCCTGCAGATTTTGCTTCGGCATGAAGGTTTTCCGCGCTGACATGACAATCGCCTTTTTCAAACAACAGTTTGCACAAAGCCATACGCTGACGCGTGGGCCGTAGACCCGCTTCTCGCAGGCGATCTAAGACTTCCGAAAAAGCTCTATTGTCGTGGACCATATAGGCACTCTATCAAACGGGCATTTGCTTCCAGGCATGGCTAACTTAGCTGGTTGGGCCCTGCAAATACAATCCCCAACAATTGCCCTTCTTTGCGTCATTCTGCATTTGTCGGCATCGATCACGTTTGTGAACTATTGAGCCAAGGCGCGCTATCGTGGTAGGTGAGAACAGTCCTTGTCCAAGAGGCGCAGGTTACATTGGAAAACAAGATAATATGACAGATTTCCCCAATTTCGTTCAAAAATCGAGCTACGCCTACGAGGAACTTATCGAGTGCGCCCGCGGCAATATGTTCGGAAAAGGTAATGCTCAACTGCCGATGCCGCCGATGTTGATGGTCGACCGAATTACCAGCGTTACGGCAGATGGTGGCGCTCATGGTAAGGGCCAGATCACAGCTGAGTTCGATGTTCGGCCTGACTTGTGGTTCTTCGACTGCCATTTTGAAGGTTATCCCATTATGCCAGGCTGCCTCGGCTTGGATGGAATGTGGCAATTGCTAGGGTTCTTTCTTGGGTGGATGGGCGGTAAAGGCCAGGGGGGAGCGCTCGGCGTTGGAGAAGTTAAATTGACTGGGAAAGTGCTCCCAAGTGTCAAAAAATTAACTTTCAAAATTGACCTGCGACGCGTCATTATGCGCAAGCTAGTCCTTGGTATTGGCGAGGGAATTGTTGAAGCCGATGGCGAGCAAATCAATTCTGCTAAAGACCTCAAGGTCGGCCTGTTTGCCACATAAGACCATCTTAAGATCATCTATGGCTCTGCCTGAGCCTATTAGGTATTGGGACCCAATTGGTCTAAACTAGCAGAAATCTGGAGAGCCCCAAAAGGAGCAAATTATGCGGCGCGTTGTTGTCACAGGAATGGGCATTGTTTCATCTATTGGAAACAACACGCAAGAAGTGCTCGCTTCCTTGCGTGAAGCACGGTCAGGGATCGTGCGAGCAGATAAATATGCCGAGCTCGGCTTTCGATGCCAGGTTCACGGGGCGCCAACTTTAGATGTTGAAGAAGCCGTCAGCGATCGACGTCTGCGTCGGTTTATGGGCGATGGTGCGGCGTGGAATTACGCAGCAGCCATACAAGCCATTCAGGATTCTGGGCTCGAAGAAAACGAAGTGAGCAATGAGCGTACCGGTATGATCATGGGCTCTGGCGGGCCTTCTACGCGCGCTATCGTAAACGCCGCAGATACGGCCCGCGAAAGCGGTCCAAAACGGGTTGGTCCCTTTGTCGTTCCTAAAGCCATGTCCAGTACGAATTCAGCAACACTTTCAACGCCCCTTAAAATAAAGGGTCTGAGCTATTCCATCAGCTCGGCGTGCTCAACATCGACACATTGCATTGGCAATGCTGTTGAACTTATTCAATGGGGCAAACAGGATGTGATGTTGGCTGGCGGTGGCGAGGAACTTGATTGGACTTTGTCAGTCCTGTTCGACGCCATGGGCGCGCTGTCAACCAAATACAATGAAACACCAACCCGTGCGAGCCGCGCCTATGACAAAAACCGTGATGGTTTTGTCATATCCGCAGGCGCAGGCGTTGTGGTTCTTGAGGAGCTCGAGCACGCGAAAGCACGAGGTGCGAAAATATATGCTGAGATTGTCGGCTATGGCGCCTGCTCTGATGGCTTTGACATGGTCCAGCCATCCGGTGAAGGTGCGGTACGGTGCATGCGTTTGGCGTTAGAGACCGTTGATTGCCCGATTGACTACATCAACCCCCATGCTACATCGACACCGATCGGCGACATCAAAGAGATCGAGGCCATCCGTGAGGTTTTCGGTGATGATATCCCGCCGATTAGTGCAACGAAGTCACTTACGGGTCATTCGCAAGGGGCAACTGGGGTTCATGAGGCGATCTACAGTCTGCTCATGCTCAACAATGATTTCATTTGCGAGTCAGCCAATATTGAAGAAATGGATCCGGAGTTTTCTGATCTGCCGATCATCCGTGAACGTATCGATAACGCAAACTTGAATTGCGTGATATCAAACAGCTTTGGTTTCGGTGGCACCAATGGCTCGCTCGTGTTCAAACGACACGACGCGTAAATAATAATAGGTATTGAGTAATATTATGCAGCAAAAAGTGGACACCATGAGCGACACTCGTAACTACCCAAAAGGCGACCTCATGAAAGGCAAGCGCGGTCTCATTATGGGGATCGCTAACGATCATTCGATTGCCTGGGGAATTGCTCAATCGGTCGCCGCGCAAGGGGCTGAGCTTGCTTTTACCTATCAAGGGGAAGCCTTTGGCAAACGCGTTGAGCCTCTGGCACAAAGTATTGGATCAGATTTTCTTCTGCCGGCCGATGTTGAAGACGATAAAAGCCTCGATGCTGTGTTTAATGTTCTGAGTTCTTGTTGGGGAAATCTCGACTTCGTGGTCCACGCGGTGGCCTTTTCCGACAAGTCTGAGCTCAAGGGGCGCTACGCCGACACCACGCGAGAAAATTTCAAACGCACGATGGATATCTCGTGCTTTTCGTTCACTGATATTTGCCGTCGCGCGAGCGAAATTATGCCGAATGGCGGCTCAGCAATAACCCTATCCTACTTTGGTGCTGAGCGGGTGATCCCAAACTACAATGTCATGGGTGTGGCAAAAGCAGCCCTCGAAGCAAGTGTCCGGTATTTGGCGCGCGATCTTGGACCTCAGGGTATTCGCGTGAACGCGATTTCGGCTGGCCCCATGCGAACCTTGGCAGGATCGGCCATCGGCTCCGCACGCGCCATGTACAATTGGAACCGCACCCACGCCCCGCTCAAACAAGTAACTGAAATGCATCATGTCGGTGGTGCGGGACTTTATCTGTTGTCTGATCTTGCCGGCAGTGTGACCGGCGAAGTCCACCATGTCGATGCCGGTTATAATATTATTGGCATGCCAGATATGGATGATCTTTGAGCTGTACTAAATCGTGCCGCATTCGACGGATCGGCATGACTGGCACGTTTAAGAGATTCCATGTTCTTTCTAGGAACCTCACCATGGGCCGCCCACTCTTCTCAACTTTGCAACCCACTTTCATCTGCGTGGGCTTGGTTCTTGCGCTTTTTCTGTCTGCATGTGCAAATCCCAACCACCGGCGCGACCAAGAAGCACGAAGCGGAAATTCAACCGCTATCTATGAAAAGGCCTTGGCTGCCAAAGCTGACGGAGATTGCACTCAAGCCATAACAGGGTTGGAACGCATCGCCGCGTTTGGGCGTGGATTTGAAATTGCACAATATCATCTGGGTGATTGCTACCTTAGGCTCGCCGCAATCGGCGAACCTGATCAAAAGAATGCTCTTGAGATTAAGGCGGCTAATTGGCTGATAAAATCAGCCCAGTCCAATAACGTCGACGCACAACTTGCGCTAATTCCTTTGTATCTAAATGGGACGGCTGTCGCACAGAACCCGATCGAAGCGGGGCGCTGGTTCTTATTGTTTGAGCGTAATCCGGCACTTCATACCTTTAGTGCCGCAACGCTCGATCCCACCGTCAAAGATCGTCTTTATGCAATGCTTACAGAAGAAGACTGGCTGACTGCACGGGCCCTAGTACAGAAATGGGCGCCAGTCATCCAGGAAGCACAGTTGCCTGACAGGGGTCACGGCTCAGGTATAGACGATTCCGGTGCAGACAAGGCGGGCGGACAGAGAGGCCAACGCCGCCCTAATGCCACCGCGTGAAGTTTAACGCAAAGAAAAACGCCCGAAGCAAGCTCCGGGCGTTTTCTATTTGTATCAAGTGAATTCTACTGTTCGATTTCTTCGCCGGTTTCCTGATCAACGACTTTCATTGACAAAAGAACCTTGCCGCGATCATCAAAGCCCATGAGT
>JAJFIN010000411.1 GCA_021774955.1 Alphaproteobacteria bacterium
CCCACAACCGCGGATGGTTACAATCCAATGACATTCTTGACTTTAAGGCAACCTATACCGATCCGTTACGCGCTCGTATCGGAACCGGCTTTAAACGCCAGTGCCGCACCACCGACCTGCTCTCAAAAGACGCTTCAGAAATAAAACTCGAAGATATGATCGCCGCCTTGCGCGATCACGGTCCGGAAACCGAAACCAACCCACAATGGCAACCAGACACCACGACCGGCGGTACCGTCTGCGCTCATGCGTCGGGTGGAATGGCCCGGCGGTTCGGCCAAACCACCGGCTCCTGGGTGAGCGAAACCTATAAAGGACGCACCGTGCATTGGGTCACCGCCACTGCTTCACCGGACACTAGCATTTTTAAGCCGGTCTTTTTCGGCCCTGGCAGTGATGGCATCGCTCGACCCAATTTCGGCCCGGCACCACAAGACAAGTTCGACAAAGAAACTTTATGGTGGCGGCACGAGCAATTGCACCGGGCAATCTTATTCAATTACCCAGAGCGCATGGCAGCAATTGCCAATGAACGAAATCAATTGGAAGCAGACTTTGTCGCGCGGGTTCACAGCGCGGTCGATTCCGGCGCTGATGAAGAGGAGCTCGGCGCGTTGTCTGCACAACTTTGGCAAGAAGCCGCTCAGGTCGAAGGTCATAGGCTTGAACAGGTCCGCACAATTCCAGTGCGCGACAAACGCACCCGCCCCGCTTACAAATTCCGCCGCCATTGGAAGAAGCTCAGCCGCCGCGCAAAAATGCCGCGGATTGTCTAGCCCCCCTCCCCAACCACAATCTCAGCTACCTGACCGGCATGAGCGCGAATAAACTCATCCGCCTTTGGATCAACGTCAAACAGATATCGGCACTCGAACTCTGCATCGAAAACAAAAGCGGAAGCTCCGATCATGATATAATAATCATGCGCGGTGATCTCACGGCCGAACAGCGCCTTCACCTGTTCGTAGCGTAGACGGACGTGAGTTTCGACCAGATATTTTAAGCGCCAAGAATCGTTCTTGCCTTCTTGTCCCATCAGCCGATTGTGCTCCGGAACGTCAGCACAGAAGCGAACGAACGCCGAAATGAAAGTGCGAATACGATGCTCTTGGTTGAGATCAAGCAATGTTGAAGTGAGCGCGGCAAAGCGCGCATCCATTTGCACAAATAAATCATCGACAACTCGTAACCAGAGCTTCTCTTTGGTCTCAAAATGATAAGCCACGAGGCCGCGCTTCACCCCCGCATGGGCTTCAATTGTGCGCACCGAGATCCCGTCATAACCAAGCGAAGAAAAAAGCTCCGTCGCAGCTTTCAGGATTTGGGTCTGAGTTTCTTGGGCCCGCCGTTGAAGCGCGCGGCCTTGTTTTGGCCGGGTTTTTATCTGCGTGTCACCTGTCACATCATCTCCCAATAAACTTGTTGATTGACTAATATAATATATATAAACTCGTCACATAACAAGTTTTATCTGTTGTGAAAGGCAGAAACTATGGGAATAAAAGTCGTAGATATCGCCTATCCCCGGTTCCGCGCACCGGACCTCGACCGCATGGAAGCTTTCCTTGTCGACTTCGGTATGGTCCGCGCCGCGCGAACCAACGACACGCTCTATATGCGTGGCACCGGCGCCGAGCCTTTCATCCATGTCACAGAACGTGGCGATCCCGCTTTCCTTGGTTTTGCTTTTCTTGCGAACAGCGTCGAAGACTTAGAAAAATTGGCAAACGAGGACGGCGCCAGCGCTGTTGAAAGCATCGACGCCCCAGGTGGCGGCAAGCAAGTTCGCTTTACCGATCCCAATGGATTTGAAGTTAGCGCCATTGCTGGCCGTGAACCTTGTGACGAGTTAAAGGTCATTCGTCAGCCTACCTACAATGAAGGTCATGCGAAGCGCCGCATCGGCGAACCGTTGCGCATCGATGCGGGCCCTTCTCAAGTCATCCGCTTCGGCCATTGCGTCATTAACGGCATCGACTTCAGAGAAAGCGAGGCCTGGTATAAATCACGCTTTGGCTTGGTCACCTCTGACGAAATTCTATTGGATAAAACAACGGCGCTTGGTGCTTTCATGCGTTGCGATCAGGGACCACGTCATGTTGATCACCACACATTGTTTATCATCGGAGCGGGCCAACCAGGCTTCAATCATGCCGCCTTCGAGGTTGAAAATCTCGACGATCTCATGGCCGGTAATGCTCACCTCACGGAAAAAGACCACAAACATGAATGGGGCATCGGTCGTCATGTGCTTGGCAGTCAGATTTTTGATTACTGGCGTGATCCTTGGGGCCACACCGTAGAACATTGGACCGATGGCGACCTTTTCAACAACGAAACCCCGCCGGCCATCGGCAATATCGAGAAATTACTCGCCAGCCAATGGGGTCCCCCGGCGCCAGCTACGCTTGGCTCATAATCAAGAACAGAAGGAATAGATAGATGAAACTCGCAACCTTTTTCCATGGCGGCACAACCCGCATTGGAATTGTTGATGGCGAAGAAATAACGGATCTGTCCATTGCCGCTCCAAATTTGCCGCGCGAGATGATGGCTTTTCTGGAAGCAGGCGATGCCGCCATGGAAGCCGCGCGGCAGGCCGCGACCAAAGGCACGCACTTGTCTTTGAGCGACGTCACACTAGGACCGCCAGTTTTAAAGCCACGCAAGGTCATGGCGATTGGTTTGAACTATGCTGACCATGTGGCCGAATCCGGACAAGCGGCACCGGCTCACCAAGTGTGGTTCTCCAAAGCCCAAACCAGTATCGCCGGTCCGCACCAAGAGGTACTCAAGCCCTCTGTTTCAGATTTCCTCGATTACGAAGCCGAACTTTGTGTTGTGATCGGTAAGCGCGCCAAACATGTGCCCAAAGATCAAGCTCATAAAGTGATCGCCGGGTATTGCTGTGGTAACGACGTTTCTGTGCGTGACTGGCAATTGCGCACGCCGCAATTCGTCCTTGGCAAGAGCTTCGATACCCACGCCCCCATTGGTCCGTGGATCACCACTCACGACGAGGTCGGCGATCCGCACACGCTCGATATCAAATGCTTCGTAAACAGTGAAGAACGCCAAAGCTCAAACACCAAACATCTTATATTTGATTGCTACGATCAAATCGCCGAGCTAAGCCAAGCCATGACGTTGGAGCCCGGCGATGTGATCTTCACCGGCACACCGGCCGGTGTCGGCGGCGCCATGGACCCGATGCAATTCCTCAAAGCCGGGGACGTGATGCGGGTTGAGATCGAAAAACTCGGCGCCATTGAGAATTCTGTCGTCGATGAACAAGCGGAGATGCTCATCCAATAACAAATTTTTTGAGAGGGCAATTCACATGCAACTGAACAATGATCAAGTTACGACAGAAGAAGTAAAATCGTGGAAGGGACTTCACCTTCTACATTTTCAAGGCTCGTCCTGTTCGCAAAAAGTGCGCATTCTCCTGCGCAAGAAAAAAATCAAATACAAGTCGCACCCGGATAACATCATGAAAGACGAGCACATCAGCGCTTGGTATTTGGGGATCAATCCACGCGGTGTCGTGCCTGTACTGGTTCACGACGGTATTGTTCACATCGAGAGCAACGACATTCTTGAATATTTGGATGCGCTACCTTCCAAAGCGCAACCCTTTTTTCCTCAGAACCAAGAACAACGCGAGGCTGTCAAAGCTTCACTCGATCTTGAAGACAGCCTCCACGTAGATCTACGCAATCTGACGATGGGATTCATGGCACCGCGAAAGTTTGTTGAGAAATCACCGGAAACCTTGGAGCGGTATGAGAAGGAAGGTGCCGACGATCCCAAACGTGCGCAGGAGATAGCCTGGTGGCGCGATTTTGCCCGTCAAGGCATTCCCGAAGACAAAGCCCGCCAATCCATTGCGAAATACCGGGCGGCCTTCGACACGCTTGGGCAACAATTGCAAAATTCAGAATGGTTGATGGGTGACCATCTCTCGGTGTTGGACATTGCCTGGTTTATCTCGACCAATCGTCTTGAGATGGCTGGCTATCCACTTGAATGGCACCCCAAATTATTGACCTGGCATAAAAGACTACAAGCCCGCTCCTCTTTTTCGCGTGAAACCAATATGGGTTTCATGCTGACGCGCGTTGTCGGTCCGCTTTATCGCACCTATCGCGCTCTCAGGCGCACGACCATGAAAGACATGGTTTCATAAAATCTAAACTACCGGGAGAAGAAAATGACATCTAGAAATCATGTTAAATTCATCCTGAGCGTCTTGTCATTCGTACTTACCCTGATTATCACTTCGATGCTGGGCGTCAATACATCCCACGCTGATGATCCTGAAATTACAATTGCTGGACAAGACATCGAGATTCCGTCTAGCTTTCTGGAGCATGCCGGTGAAAATTCAGAGCGCATGCCCTATCATGCCGACAGCCTTATCGGATTGGCCATTGTCGCCCTCGCCCTATTCATCGCCATCACCTTAAACCATGCCAATCCCAGCATGCGCCGTATCGGTGTACTAACAGCCGCCTTGGCTTGCCTGGCACTTGGGCTCGGGGTCGCCGCTTTAGCCTTCGGTGGCGCCTTTGATGAAGTACGCCCGCCG
>JAJFIN010000412.1 GCA_021774955.1 Alphaproteobacteria bacterium
CAGGGGGAAAACAGAAAGCTGTCTTACGGCAGGCTTTTGAAGGGGAGATTGAGCCGGGCTATTTTGACCGGCCCAAACAAGGGTTTGGCATTGGCACGCAAGGTCGGGGTAGCCGTCTTTATGCGCCGCGAAAAGAGCCTCAATATCATGTCTTGTTTCGCGAAGTTTTCGCGAGCCAAATGAATTTGCAAAATCTGTAATATTTGAAGGTTAGGTGCCGATGTTCTCCGCCGAAGAAAAAAAGAGCCATGACGAGCATTTCAAGTTCGGGGAGAATTGGGACGCTTACTCCAAAACCATCGGCGCTGCGGATATCAAGGAAGCCGAAGTTGGTTTGCTTCGTTTGTTGCCTGCAGAAGAATGGCGAGGAAAAACGATTGTCGACATTGGGTGCGGATCGGGAATTCATTCGCTCTCAATGTACCGGCTTGGCGCGGCAAACGTTCATTGTGTTGATATTGATCCTTCGAGCGTGAACACGACAAAAAGTGTTCTGGAGAGCTTCGATATCCATACAAAAACTGAAGTGGAGAATATTCTTTCACCGGAACATTTGGATGAATATTATGACATCGTCTATAGCTGGGGCGTTCTCCATCACACTGGCGATATGGATTTAGCAATCCGAAATGCGGCAAAGCACGTCGCCGAGGGCGGGTATTTCATTATCGCACTCTATCGTAAAACAAAAACATGCGATACCTGGGTGCCGATCAAGCGCTGGTTTACAAAGCGGTCTAAAGTAACTCAAACTCTGGTGGTTTGGATCTATCTGTTTTTGCGTGCGATCAACCGGATATTCAAACTTAAAAATCCGTTCACGGTTTTTGGAGCGCACAAAAACAAACGCGGCATGAAAGAATACTACGACGCTTTCGATTGGCTTGGCGGATATCCTTATGAGAGCAGCCGCCCGGAAGAAACCGTGGCGTTTGTCGAAGGTTTAGGGTTTGAAACGCTGCTTCAACCGAAGAAGAAGAAAGAAAAAACCGGGCTCTTTGGCAGTACCTGCGTTGAATATGTTTTCCGCAAGGTCAGCTAGGTTTATTGCTTCATCACCATAGCTTGCCCGGTCGCTAGATGGAGTACCGGCTCAGGTTTGTCAGCAAAAAACTCATCCATGGCTTGCTTGGCCCCAGGGCAGGTATCAAACCCGTAATCATCGCATACGATCATCGCGCCCTTGACCAGGCGGGGATAAAAGAAAGCAAGGCTGTCGTGAGTTGGATCGTAGAGATCGACATCAATGTGAACCAAGGCAAACGACCTGTCGGCCACTTCCGAAAACCGCTCCGGAATCCACCCTTTGTAGATCTTTGCGTTTTCGCGATTGCCTAAGTTTTGTTCAACATGGGTCATATCGACGGATAGTTGCCCCGAGTGCCATGCGGATTTTCCGGTGTCGCTTTGCACATCGCGTTCGGTCGGGGTCGACAACCCTTCCCAAGAATCAAAGAGATGGATGGTGCGACCGGGAGCGCCGGCAAGCATCATATGGGCGCTTTTACCATAGCGAACACCGCATTCGGCGAAATCTCCGTCGATGCGGATCAGTGCGCGGGCGCTATCGAATAAGGTGAAAAGACGTTCGTCCGGAACACCCATAATCGGGAGCGATTTATCGGCGGCACAAAACGCTGTGTCCTCGCTCCAAATCAAATGCGGAGCTTCGGATAGGATCTTAAAATCATTTTTCTTCGCGTATTTCTTCAGAAACCGAAAGCGCGCAATCCGCTTCGTCTGAGGATCGGAAAAATGACGCTGAATGAAGGAAGGTATGCGCATTGTATGCCTATTCAATATTTGTGTTCGGCTTTGGCTGCCCGAAATAGATCCCGCGTTTTGATGATCCGTAACAATCGCGCGTGCGCATAAATATAGCTCAGCACAATGCCATTGACACCATAGGCAAAATGCCGCCTCAACAGGTAACATTTAAAGAACGCGAGTATTGGCTCGGTGATGAGCCGCCATCTCGGCAAGGTCCGGCCGCGCTGAAACATGTCTTCGGCTTGGAGTGTTGAATAGAACTCAAACTTCTCCCAAGCATGGTTCAAGGACAAATAGCCGCGATGATAAAAAGAACCCTTGAGCGTTCCAGTTTCACCGTCGCGCACGACCACTGAATCATGCACAATGGAATCTTTAAAACCCGCCCGTCGCCGATCATAAAGGCGCACCCATTCGTCACGCTCGGCAAAAATACTCGGGCGTTTTTGATCAAACATGATGAAACGTCGAACCAGGCTATAAGCACTCTTGGAAGGCTCGCCATTGGCAAAGAGCTTGCGAATATTTTGAGCGAGCTTCGCGCCGATCTCTTCGTCCGCATCGAGGTTCAGCACCCAATCGTTCCGGCAAGCCTGTTCGGCAAAAACCTTTTGCGGGCCAAACCCCTCCCAGTCGCGGTGAAGAACTTTAGCGCCTAAAGATTCCGAAAGAGCCACCGTATTATCCGTGCTGCCTGAATCTACGACGATCACCTCATCAACCCAATCGATCACACTGCGAAGGGTATAAGGAATGCGCACCTCTTCATTCTTTGCAATGATGAAAACGGAAAGTGGAATCTGAGTGGGGGCGTTCATACCTAACCTTATGATGATTTCTTGCGCAGAATAACACAGCTTTGACGGTAAGGTCGAACCAGCCAATAAAATCGTTTCATGGACCGCTTCCATTTCTCCCAGCCGAGAAAGGGAAACGGCAATCGAAAGATTTGGCGGAAAATGATCAGTGGCCGTTTACGCAATTGTTGCCAATAATAGCCGGTCGGAATGATATCGGCGCTGATGACATCACAATCAGGAAACAATGCTGCAATCTCATCCGGGTCAGGCCGAAACATGGTATCGATGGGATCCCGGTGGCGCGGATAAGAGTTGGGCACGGTAACAAACAGAAGCCCATTCTCACCGACAATCGCTTTGCAACGATCGGCAAAGTCCTGCGGATCTTCGACATGTTCAAGAACATTGGTACACAAAAGCGCTTTCACACCAGCCTCTATTGCCGCTTCAAATCCGGCTGCAGTTAAGATGTCAGCCTTGAGATCAATGCCATCGCCGTCACGGATATCGCAATGGATGATGCGCACGCCGCGTTGTTCTTGTGGCCCAAAAATAACCTCCTGCAACCAAGGTTGTTCAACTTCGCGAAAATCTTTGTCAGAGCTGCCGATGTTCAAAAGCGGAGAGATGTCTCTCGGTTCAAACTGTGACAATTGCCGCGCATGCCACTCAGCTTCGGATTTAAACATATATGCGCCGGCGCCCTGGTGTGATTGAGTTGGAGCGACCCTAATGCAAAGACCGGGGCGGGCTCCAGACCCAATTTTTCCATTATTGGGCCCAAAACCCAAAAACAATTTTCCATTAAGGCTTCCTGTTGTATTTCTGCCATTGAGCCGAGCGGCGTGCAGCGGTAAAAGAAGCGCCCCAATACGAGCAGATCACAAAAAGGAAGGAATGAGCTCGATGTCCGAAGCGAACCCAGTGTCTAACAATCCCGTCAAGGTAACGTTGCCCGATGGCAGCGCGCGAACCTTCGATGGGGCTGTCACAGGCACACTGCTCGCCCAAGATATCGGACCGGGTTTGGCCAAAGCGGCATTAGCTTGGCAGGTCGACGGTGAAATTTGGGACTTGGAGCGTCAACTCAGTGTCGATGCCGAGGTCTCGATCATCACCCGAAAAGATGAAGCGGCCCTGGAGCTCATCCGTCACGATTGCGCGCATCTCATGGCCATGGCCGTCCAGGAACTTTTCCCTGGCACCCAGGTCACGATCGGCCCCGTGATCGAAGATGGTTTTTTCTATGACTTCGCGCGCAATGAACCGTTCAAAACTGAAGACCTCGAGAAGATCGAAAACAAGATGCGCGAACTGGTTGATGCCGATCATCCAACCGCGCGCGAGGTCTGGGCGCGCGATGACGCGGTCAAACATTTCAAAGATCTTGGCGAAGCCTACAAAGCAGAAATCATTTCTGATCTGCCAGCGGATCAAGACATCTCTATATACTTTCATGGGCCTTGGCATGACCTATGTCGCGGACCGCATCTAAGCTCACTTGGCAAAATCGGCAAAGCCTTCAAACTTACCAAACTCGCGGGCGCCTATTGGCGTGGCGATTCCAACAATGCTCAGCTTCAACGCATTTACGGAACAGCCTGGCGTGATGAAAAGGAACTCAAAGCCTATTTATTCAGGATCGAAGAGGCGGAAAAACGCGACCACCGAAAACTCGGCAAGGAAATGAGCTTGTTTCATTTCCAAGAAGAAGCGCCCGGCATGGTCTTCTGGCATCCCAACGGTTGGACGCTTTACCGCGAACTAGAAAGCTACATGCGCCGCAAAATTTTAAAAAATGGATATGACGAGGTTCGCACACCTCAATTGCTCGATCGTAAGTTTTGGGAGCAATCAGGCCATTGGGACAAATACCGCGAAAATATGTTTCTCTCTGAGGCCGATGACAAAACGCTTGCCCTCAAACCGATGAATTGTCCGTGTCATGTGCAAATATTTAATCAAGGCATAAAATCCTACCGCGATTTACCGCTACGTTTGATGGAATTTGGTTCTTGTCATCGGTATGAGCCTTCTGGTGCGCTACACGGATTAATGCGCGTGCGTGGTTTTGTTCAAGACGACGCCCATATTTTTTGTACCGAAGACCAAATTGCTGAGGAAACAAAACGCTTCTGCGATCTCCTTCAAGAGGTCTACAGCGAGCTCGGATTTACCGATATCCGGGTGATGTTCTCTGACCGACCGGCGGTGCGTGCCGGATCAGACGAAGTATGGGATCGCGCCGAAAAAGTCTTAAGTGACGCGGCAAAAAACATCGGGCTCGATTATGTTCACAATCCAGGAGACGGCGCGTTCTACGGGCCAAAACTCGACTTTGTGCTTCGTGACGCTATTGGACGTGAATGGCAATGCGGGACATTGCAATGCGATTTCGTTTTGCCGGAGCGTTTGGGCGCTGCCTATATGGGTGAAGATGGCAAAAAACACACACCCGCCATGTTGCACAGGGTCATTCTCGGGTCGATGGAACGCTTCACAGGTGTGCTCATTGAGCATCACGCGGGAAAATTCCCAATCTGGCTCGCCCCGGTGCAAGTCGTCGTCGCGAGCATCACTTCTGAGGCCAATGCTTATGCTGAAAAAGCGGTGGAGGCGTTAGAATCTGCGGGACTCCGCGCCAGCCTTGATGTTCGAAATGAAAAAATCAATTTGAAGGTGCGCGAGCATTCCCTCGCTAAGACCCCAGTTATGTTTGTTGTCGGCAAAAAAGAAGCGGAAAATACAACCGTTTCCATCCGCCGTTTAGGCTCAAAAGATCAAGAAACACTTGCACTTGATGAGGCGATACATGATCTTACGCAAGAGGCGCGACCTCCAGACTTACAATAGTGAGATCGTCGTCTCATGTTTCGTAAACATACAGTGATAGACTAAACCCAAGTCCACCAGACGGCTTGCGATCCGCTTAGTAATTTGGGTCCACGTGTGGCGGCCAAAGAAAGGACAAAAGAACATAGCTAGAAGACCGCATAGGGCGCAGCAGACCCAGGCAAAAGGGCCCCGCGTCAACACTCAGATCGAAGCGCCAGAGGTTTTGGTGATTACCGATGATGGAAACAATACAGGAGCAATTTCGGTAGAAGAGGCTTTGAAACTCGCCGATGAAGCGGGTCTCGACCTTGTTGAGGTTTCGCCTAACATGAAGCCGCCGGTATGCAAGCTCCTGGACTACGGCAAATTCAAATATCAGACGCAAAAGAAAGCGGCAGAAGCGAAGAAAAAGCAAAAAACCGTCGAAGTCAAAGAAATCAAAATGCGTCCAAATATTGATACGCATGATTACGACGTGAAGCTGCGTTCAATTCACCGTTTCTTCGAAGACGGCGATAAGGTGAAGGTCACTCTTCGCTTTCGCGGTCGAGAAATGGCGCATCAGGAATTGGGCATGGCTCTTTTAAAACGTGTGCAAGGGGAGCTCGAAGACGTGTCCAAAGTTGAGCTTTATCCCAGGCTTGAAGGCCGACAAATGATCATGGTGCTCGCACCTCGTTGATATTGTTTGAAAATTAAATCCCAAAAGCGCCCGATCTTCGGGCGTTTTTTTTCGCAAGAATCGGGCTGCTTGTGGATGTGCTAGTCGATAAACTAACACCGGCGAGCAAAGTTAAAGAGGCCCTGTGGATATGGATTTATCTTTCGACCAGAAATGGCAGGTCATAACCGAGCGTGACAAAGCGGCGCGCGGCCGATTTATCTGTGCGGTAAAAACGACCGGCATTTATTGTCAGCCGGGATG
>JAJFIN010000413.1 GCA_021774955.1 Alphaproteobacteria bacterium
CCTCTTCTCGCGCCAGCTTGTTGGCCCATTCGATGCCAACGGCGCCGGGTATCGGGATCAACTCGTCGTAATATTTATTATCAATGGCTTCTTGCAAGACGAGCGGGATGAAATCCGGTGTCCAGCCTTGAATGGGATGGGGCTCAAAGGCGGAATGGCTTTCAGCCGGGGAGCCGTCATCATTGCGGGTCTGGCCTTCGCCGCTGCCGACAATCTGGGCGTTCGCCGGTTCACTTAAAATAATTTTGGTGTCGGGGCGCTCTTTGCGCAGCACGCGGGCGACGCCGGTGACCGTGCCGCCGGTGCCATAACCGGTGACGTAATAGTTGAGCCGCTCGCCGTCGAAGTCCGCGATGATTTCGCGGCCGGTGGTGTTTTCATGGACGAGCGCATTGGCATCGGTTTCAAATTGATGGGCTAAGAACCAGCCGTTCTTTTCAGCCAGCTCGACGGCTTTATTATACATGCCGAAGCCTTTTTCAGCGCGCGGCGTGAGCACGACTTGGGCACCCAGAAAACGCATCAAGCGACGGCGCTCGACCGAAAAACTATCGGCCATGGTAACGACAAGCGGATAGCCTTTGGCGGCGCAGACCATGGCCAGGCCAATGCCGGTATTGCCGCTGGTCGCTTCAACCACGGTTTGGCCGGGTTTAAGTTCACCGGAGCGCTCAGCTTCTTCAATGATCGAGATGGCCAAACGGTCTTTGACCGACGCGGCCGGATTGAAGAACTCGGCCTTGGCGTAGAGCCGGACGTGATCGGGCGCGAGCGAATTGATGCGGATACAGGGCGTATTGCCGATGGTCTCAATGACGCTGTCATAAAGCCGTCCTTGGCCATCGGTTGTGCGAGAATTTGATGTGGTCATGTCGTCCTCCGGAAGGTCGCGGTAGGGGTGAATATTTTATCGTAACACCTTCACTCAAACAAGCAGAACCGACTGAACGCAGGCTCTGTCCCGGTAGATGCGGTCCCAGTTTTGGATATGCGTGTGGTCACCCACCACATCCAGTTTGCCAAAGCGGGCAAATTGGAGGGCGGCGGAGAGTGTGCAATCGGCGATGGTGGGGGCGTCGCCGGCGACGAAGGCGCGGCCATCAGCGAGTGTTTCATCGAGGAGCGAGAGTGGGCGCTTGATCCAGTTTTCACACCAGGTGACGACGCCAGGATTTTTTGGATAGTGCGTGGGGGAATTTGTCGAGTGCACATGGAGGATGATCATGTTCAAGATGTCAAAGTCGATGCTGCGCTCAAGTGCGCGTACGCGGGCGCGTTCCTCTGCGCTCGTGCCGATCATGGCGGGCTCTGGCCACAGCTCTTCGAGATATTCGATGATGGTTTGGGATTCCGGCACCAGTGTGCCGTCGTCTAATTCTAAAAGGGGGACGCGCTGCAAAGGGTTCTTCTGTGAAAATTCAGCCGACCTTTGTTCGTCCTTCATCATGTTGACTGGAACTTTTTCCAAAGGAATGGAGCAACCCAAGGCTTCTTTTTCGGCCAAGTAAAGTTCGACCTTGGTCGGATTGGGGGCCACGCGTTGGGTGAAAAGGCGCAAAGGATTTCTCCTGTCAAAGGGCGGGTAGCGGGGTCTCAAAGAACAATGGCATAGGTTGTTTATTGGGCCGCTTCAAAAGGGGAATGGGGTTTTTGTGATGTGTGTGCAATGACAGCTCCGTGTCAAGCCAAGCCTGCCTGTTAGGCTTGAGCGCTGCCTTGAAACTGTCGGCGGTAGGTGGCGGGCGCAGTTTGGAAGACCTTTTTGAACACCCGGCCGAAGGCAGCCTCCGAGTGATAGCCGACGCTCTCGGCGATTTCGATGATCGGGGCGTTGGTTTCAGCCAAGCTTTGGCGGGCGATCTGCATGCGCCAGCGGGTGATATAACCCATAGGGGCGGTCGGCATGCAGCGCGAAAACTTGATGGCAAACGAGGTCCGCGACATGCCGGCGATTTTCGACAAGGCGGCCAGCGTCCACGGAAAGGCCGGGTCCTGATGGATCGCCTCGAGCGCTGAAGCGATGGCCGGATCGGCAAAGCCGGCCATGACCGGTTTGTCTGCGCCTTCATTGTTTAAGTAAGTGCGCAGCGCCTGGGCAAAGATGATCTCGGATAATTTGGTGGCAATCAGGTGCGCACCCATCTGCTCGCGGCCGGCTTCTGCGCCGATCACGCGCAGGGTGTTTTCCATCCAATGGCCATTGGCCTCGCCATAATTCCTGATATGGATGTGAGACGGCAAGGCCTCGATCAGCGGGTGATTGGCATTTTCATCGAAAGCGAAATGGCCGCAGATGAGCTGGGTCTCATGGTTGGTGCCGGTCTCGCCATAGATTAACGTGCCGGAGCCGGTGAACCCTGACTTCTCGACCACCTCGTCAAGCATCACGGCTTGATCCTCCGTAGTCGGATCACAATAAAGCGTGTGCGGCGCGCCGCGGGTGATGATAATCAGATCGCCCTGCTCGAGCGCCACCGGCGCCTTGTCCTTCTCGATGCGAACAAAACAGCGGCCTTGATGGGCAAAATGAAAGCGTGCGGCTTTTTCGAAAGCCGGCACTTTGATGCTCCACGGCGAGGTAAAAGACGTGCGGAAATAGAGCGTCCCCGTGAGGCGCATGCGAGACAGAATATCGCTCAACAGATCCATCGTCCGCCTTTCCAAACCGACGAGCACTATACACAGATTTGCTAAACACCATAGAGGCCTGAACGATTGATCAAGTTTTATGAACTTTGGGTCATTCAAATAACATTCCTCTTGCCGTTCACTGCCTCCCGCTCAGGAGGCATTCCGCCTCCGTACACAACAAATTCTGTTAGGAGAGACAAATGAAAATCAAAGCTTTAGTGGCAGCGCTCACCGCGAGCGCGGTCTTAACCCTTGGGCTCGCTCAGGCAAAAATGAAGACGCAATCCCCGGCCGAGCTGAACGACCTGGAAATCGCCCATGTCGCTTATGTCGCCGATTCTATCGACATTCGCTACGCCCACCTGGCGTTGGCCCTTTCTGAAAACCCAGCCGTGCATGAGTTTGCCGAGACCATGATCCGCGATCATACGGCGGTGAACGACCAGGCGCTGGCCTTGCTCAAAAAACTCGGCGCCCAACCGCGCGACAATTTTCTGAGCCAATCGCTGCAGCAAAACGCCAAGACGTTGATCGACGAGATGAGCGACCTGCGCGGCACCGCGTTTGATAAGCGCTACGCTGAAAACGAACTGGCTTATCACATCGCGGTGAATGATCTGGTTGACAATAGCTTCCTGCCGAATATCGAGAACGCTGAGGTTCATGCGCTGTTCACGGCCGGATCGAAAATTTTTCACGCCCACGAAAAGCACGCCGCTATGATGGTTAAACAATTAAAATGACGGCCGGCTTCACCAGACGGGCGTTCCTGTCTAAGACCGTGGTGGCGATCGCCGTCACGGTCCTCTCAAGCCGTTTTCTGACCTACACGGAAGATGCCAGGGCGGCAGGCGACACCCATGTCATTGACATCAAAGCTTTCAAGTTTGTGCCCGACACGTTGAAAGTCCGGGTTGGCGACACGATCACCTGGACCAACCACGACATCGTCCCGCACACCGCCACGGCGGATGACAAAAGCTGGGACACGGGAACGTTAAAACGAAACGAGCGCGCGAGCCTCACAGTGACGGCGGGCATGGCGCCCCGCTATTATTGCCGTTTTCACCCGCAAATGCGGGCCCAGATTGAAATTGTTGGGGGCGATTGAGGTTCACAATTCTCCCATTCGTCATCCCGCAATACCGGATCGGGGAATGACACTGGTGGAACCGGTTCACCCAAACTTCCCACAAGCAAGACTCTGTCCTTGTCGTGGCTCACCGTATAATACTACTTTTGTGAGCGTACGTTGAAGCGGAGGCTATGTGACAACAGCCAGTGAACCAATTGAACCTGATGAACTTCCGGTCATGCAGGTTATCATCGAGGCCCTGACCTTACCGGTCAGACATCCTTTGGCTTCGCTCGTCTGCGTCGGCATTGCGGCAGTGGGTACGTTCATACTTTATGGTGTTGCTGTGATAGGCGCCGCGCATGGAATTTCATTCCGTCTAAAGACGGGTCGAACCGGGACGCGGGGGGAGGATATTGTGGCCCAATCAGATTTGACCGCTGAGACGACTGCTCCTGTTGATCAGCCAGAGGAGTAACTCGCCTCGACCCTTAATTTCCCTCGGTTTCAAAACACCCTTCGAAGTCTTAAACAAGGCGACAAACGGTGCACTTGCTAATGGAATCTAGCCACCCCATGGTTTGACACAAGAAGCACGGGTGGGGCCCACGGGTGGTTGCGACTCAGTTGGATCCCGCGATCAAGTCGCGGAATGACAAGTTGGGTGTGGAGGGATGACGAATTGGGATTGGTCGATACTCCGTAGGCGTTACGCTTCCTTCTCAACCACCCGAAGGACTACCATGGTTGGGAAGGGAAGCGGAGAAGCTGGAAGAGATCTAATTATTATTGTGGCTGTCACCCCGCGACTTGATCGCGGGGTCCATGGATGATTGCGATTCAGGTGGATTCCGCGGTCAAGCCCACTGGTGTCCGGTTTAGCGTTAACATTTAGAAGCTCCATGAGATTTGGTTTGTTTGAAGGCGGTAGGAATGTGGATCTGGCGGTGGCTCGAAGAGCTTTG
>JAJFIN010000414.1 GCA_021774955.1 Alphaproteobacteria bacterium
GCGTGGTGTTGCTAAGTGCAGCACTCGCCCAGCTGGATGGGCGGACATTTCACATCACCGTAGGAACAATAGACGCAACAATCTCCGGGTTGCGGTTTGAGCAGTGCGCCGCATCCTGTGCAGTCATAAAAATACTGACAGGCATCGGTCGGCATAACATCCGTAGACTGATGCCCGCACGAAGGGCAGGTCAGTGTCGACGCCGCTACGAATTCATCGCTCATCACGAACTCTCATTGATCGAGAAATTCTCTCGATTCTTTTGATCTACTGGCTATACTACAATCTGTAGTCACTACAGGTTCAAGAGAAAAATGAAACGCCAGAAATTGACCATCGGGACGCTCAGTCGGGAGACCGGCGTCAACATCGAAACCATTCGTTATTATGAGAAAATTGGCCTGCTCGCGGCACCTGAGCGCACGGAAGGCGGGCATCGGGTCTATGATTCTGATGGTCTCAAACAGCTCATTTTCATTCGGCGGTGCCGCGGCCTTGGTTTTTCTATCGAGGAAATCCTGAGCCTATCAGACTTGGTGACGGCTGGAACCTATACCTGCGAAGAGGTCCAGTCCAAAACGGAAGTGCATCTATCGGACGTGAGAACCAAGATAAAATCACTGCGCAAAATGGAGCACGCACTTGCCACCTTGGTCAAAGAGTGTGAAGGCGGCAAGACCCAAGATTGTGCCATTGTCGATACCCTGTTTGAGCTGCGTGTTTGATCCATTTCTTTGTGAAATCAATCTCCGACGTCATCCTTATATGAGGCGTCTCTTTTTGCATTTGTGTTGATTGACTCAATCTAAAATTGGCGTCACGCTCACGCTCACGCTTTAAACAATTCATATTGAGAGGGAGTAAACATGCTGGGTTCCCGAAACCTCATTGCCTTTGCCGCCATCACCGATTTTGACAAAGCCCGCGATTTCTATGTCGATGTTCTGGGTCTTGACCTTGTCAGCGAAAATCCATTTGCCCTAGAGTTTTCAGCCAACGGCACCATGCTGCGCCTGACCAAGTTTGACGCGCTGACACCGCAACCTTTCACCATTCTCGGATGGAATGTGCCTGACATCAATCAAGCCGTGGCAGACCTGCGCGCCAAGGGCGTCGACATGGTGACCTATGAAGGCATGGGCCAGGACGATCTCAGCATTTGGACGGCACCCGATGGCGTCAAGGTCGCCTGGTTCAAAGACCCTAATGGCAACACACTTTCGGTCACCGAGTTTGCTTAGTTTGATTTTACCATGCCTCCTTCGAGACGGACCTACCGGTCCTCCTTAGGATGACGTCTGTGTCAGTGGCAGTGGGAAAACGACCGTGACGACGGTTCGGCGCTTATGCGCCGCCCTCGCGGAGCCGCGTGCGTAAGCACGCTGGCGTGAGCGCACAAACAAGCTCGAACCATGGGCGGCAGATGCTGAGGATGCCAACCTCCTTCGAGACGTGATCTGCGATCACCCTCAGGTTGACGTTTTTATTTGTGGCAACGGGGAAACGACCGCGACTGCGGTTCGGCGCTTGTGCGCCGCCCTAGCGGAGCCGCGTGCGAAAGCACGCTGGCGTGAGCGGCTAAAGTCTTACCGGCGCTTTCAGCCACGCCAGCATAAACCGTCCGATCTTCTCAAAACCAATGGCGGTATAGGCTTTAGCCGCTTGCGGATTTGAGGTAAACAAGATCGCGCGATCAGCACCTTTGCTCTCAGCGTCGGCGAGGCTTGCCGCTACCAGTGCCCGGGCATAGCCTTTGCCGCGCAGCTCCGGCGGTGTCCACACACCGCCGACTTGCACGCAATCGGGGACCACCGCGTTAAAACCGGTGAGCGCAACGGTCGCTCCATCGACTTCCAAGACCCAACGCCGGCCCGTCTTCAACCAGTTCTCAACTTGATCCGCACTCAATTGATCGGTTTCGACGCTGTCGTCGCGGCCCAACGCTTCCATCAAATAGCCCTTGGCCCACGGGATCAGCAGCGCCCGATCTCGTTCCTCAATCGGACGGGCTTGCCAAGTGTGCGGGTTCGATAACCCATCGAACGGCGGTGGCATGCGCAAGTCAGATAAGTCCAGGGAATACAGATCTTCATCTTCAAAGGTTGAATAGTCCGCATCCGTCAGATTGAAACGTTCCATGACGTGCTTGAGCTGCGCACTGTCGCCGACAAAGCCGCCGATCTGACCATCGAATGATTGCGACCGGCTTTCCTTGAAATGATCGACCAACGTTGTCAGCACATTGGGCTCGGGCGCTTGGGTCATGATATTGCCATTGCAGAAATGGGCAAAGACCCCGATCAGCGTGCCACTTGCATCAAAGGCGCCGGTATAGACACCCTGATATTCAAGCCCGTGATAGACGATCCCCGCATCACGCAGATTGCTGCGCAGAAACATGCTGGTGTCTGGATGGGTGGCCAGAAAGGCTTCCAGCATGGGTTCATCACCGGATACAAGTTGGCGGATTGTCAGTTCAGTCATGGCGCGGCTCGCGGGTTTTTACTGCGCCTTATAGCGGGATATTCTTTGCAGTGCTCATATTTTTGGGATGTGCCGCTGGCCACCGATCACAGGCCTCACTGCTTGACACTTGATCAGAACTGCCGGGCGGTTAGAGTACCCCCCTCAATTCAACGGGAGGTCCCCCCATGGCTGACACCAAGAACATTGCCAACATCCTGTTTCCACCACCGCTTATATTCCTGTTAAGTTTGATCATTGGCCTCGTCCTTCATTGGCGCGATCCGGTCCCGGCCGTACCGTCGGCGATCTCAAGTATTATGGGGATCATTCTTGTCGCCATTGGATTTTTCATCGGCTTTGCTGCCAGCGGTGCTTTTCGCCGCAACAAAACACCGGTTAATCCGTATCAAGAAACCACCGCGCTAGTGAATACAGGCGTTTATCGCTACACCCGCAACCCGCTCTACGTCACCATGGCGCTGTGGTTGATCGGTATTGGTCTTTTGGTCAACAGCCTGTGGACCGTGCTGATGGTCATCCCACCTGTGCTGATTGTCCATTATGGCGTCATCTTACGGGAAGAAAAATATCTCGAGCAGAAGTTCGGCGCGGCCTATACCGACTATAAAAGCAAAGTCCGGCGCTGGCTTTAAGGCGGGGAGTATCTAACCAGCAATCGCTGATGGGGCGGTATTTTCAATCGCGTCTTTGTCTTGATCTTCACCGTAAAAAGCAAAACTACCGCGCCCGCTTTTCTTAACGCTGTATAATGCGTCATCGGCTTGGCGCTGAATGAGATCCACGCTGTCGCCTTCCACCGGGAAGTTTCGAATGCCGATGCTGGCGCTGATCCGCATTTTCGTCCCATCGACCAATATCGGTTTCTCGATATCTTCGATCAGGCGCTGGGCCGGGACGATGGCATCTTTGGGTCCATCCAGACCGACCAGGATGATGGCAAATTCATCACCGCCAAGGCGCGCCACCATGTCCACTTCGCGGGTCACATGGAGCATGCGATCCGCGACGGTCTTGAGTACCTCATCGCCAGCATGATGCCCGAACGTATCATTGATTTGCTTGAAGCCGTCGAGGTCGATGGCAAACAGCGTGGCTTGGGTTTTGAGCCGATCGCACAATTGTATCGCTTCCTGAACCCGCACTTCAAACCGGCGGCGATTGGCCACACCGGTCAGTGCGTCGGTCAGTGTTAAATGAGTAATCTCTCTTTCTGCCTTGTCGCGTCTGATGGCGTTTTCCTTAAACACCGCGACGGCACGCGCCATCTCACCAAGCTCATTCGGTCGGTCGGTCCCCTCAACGTCGAGATGCAGATCATCGTCGGCAATGCGCGTCATCAGATCGGTCATCGAGCGTATCGGATGGATCACTAATTTCTGCATGATCCACATCATGCCGCCCACAAGGCCCATGATCAGGAATATGGTGCCCCAGGTTGTCACGCTCAAGAGAGCGACAACCGCATCGAGTGTGCGAGAAACTTCTAGTGCGGTTTTTTCTGCTTGGGCAGCGATCTCCCGGTCAAGAACACCGAGCCCGCGCAAGGCACTATCGTCTCTGACTTTCACCTGCTCGTCGATTTCTTCCGGTGTCTTGTTTTCCCGCGTCAATTCCTCTGCCCGTGTGAGGGCCTTCTCATAGGCGTTCATCGTGTCGGCGATATCTTCAAGCGCGAGATCTTCGGCCCGCGTTGCACCGAGCGCACGATAGGCCTCTATCTGGGCCCGTGCGGAGGTAAGTTTTTCACGAACGGAAATGGCCAGAACATCATCCTGGCGCAGAACATAATTTTTAAACGCATGGATCATGCCGCCATAACCGATGTCGGCGCGCAATGTTGCGGCAATCCGGCTTTTCCCAATTGTCCTATCACCATGCGTATGGTGCGCGCTCACTTCGCTCTTCAGCGCTGCGAGACCGCGAAGCGCGGAGCTATCATTGACACTAACCGCTTGGTCGATCTGCTGCGGGGCGGCGCCCTCGTTGATCATCGACCCGGTCAGCAGTAACGCCGCTTCATAATAATCCAGCGTCTTTTTGACGTCTTGGAGGGCAACCGATTCTGCTTCCGAGACGCCAAGTGAGGCATATTGATTGATGGCTGAGCGGGCGCCCCCGATAT
>JAJFIN010000415.1 GCA_021774955.1 Alphaproteobacteria bacterium
TGAAAGCTTGCTCTATGGCCGTAAGTTTCATCGCTACCGTGATGCCAAACGTTACGGGGCGCTTGTTGTGGCGCCGATGCTTCAAACTTACAAAACCTTCGGTATCCGTGCTGAGCCGATTAAACCATTTCTTAAACCAACTATCGGTTCAGCAATAGAGACGCTCTACGCCGATGGTGAATCTGAACTGGAGTTCGCTGCGTATGTTGAGGCGTTGTTGGGGCGGGATGGCAAGGTGGCGGTTAGTCTATGCCACGGCGATTTGGTAACCAGCAATATCGCCATTGTCGACGGCGCGTCGGTGTTCCTTGATTGGGAATATGCGCGTGACTGGATTCCCGCCTTCGACTTGTTCCGGGCTTTGTCAGTACCAAAACACCGAAACATTGACGCAATGATGAATGGTCTCAGAGCACATTTTGGTGCGGAGATGCTAGGCCCCGATTATTCTCTAGCGGAATTGTTCACTCTTTTTATCGCCGATTATGTGGCGACCCGACCGCATCAAAAACGTGACGTTTTGGACTTCTGGGTTCGATACGGTCGAGATTGAGATTTTGGAGTTGAACTAATTTACGGTCCGCGCGCGGCGTTCTCGTTCCATAGCGCGCATGGAGCGTTGAAGTTTTTCAAAAGCTTTCACTTCAATTTGACGCACGCGTTCGCGACTGATGTCGTAAACCTGGCTTAGTTCTTCCAGCGTTGCCGGATCGTCTTTCAGTTTTCTCTCCGTCAAAATGAACTGCTCGCGTTCATTTAGATTCTTCATGGCTTCGCCAAGCATGTTTCGACGAAAAGACAACTCTTCTTGATCACCAAGTTGGGTTTCCTGGTCAATTGATTCATCAACTAGCCAATCCTGCCATTCGCCTTCCATATCGGCGCGCAGTGGTGCATTAAGCGAATGGTCTTGTGCAGCCATTCTTCGGTTCATTTGCACCACATCATCTTCTGGAACAGAGAGACGGGTGGCGATCTCTTGAACTGATTCTGGGCGAAGATCACCCTCTTCGAGAGCTTTGATTTGGCCCTTAATTTTTCGGAGATTGAAGAACAGCTTTTTCTGTGCCGCTGTGGTGCCCATTTTAACCAGGCTCCAGGAGCGCAAAATATACTCTTGGATCGCCGCACGGATCCACCACATGGCGTAAGTCGAAAGCCGGAAACCCTTTTCAGGTTCAAAGCGTTTTACGGCTTGCATGAGCCCGACATTGCCTTCGGATACAATTTCGTTGGTGGGCAAACCGTAGCCGCGATATCCCATGGCCATTTTTGCCACAAGGCGCAAATGGCTGGTTACCAGTTTGTGTGCAGCATCGGTGTCCTCATGCTCACGCCATCTTTTGGCCAGCATGTATTCTTCATCCGGTTCCAGCATTGGAAACTGACGAATTTCTTGTAAATAACGGCTGAGTCCCCCTTCGGTGGAAACTGATGGAAGTTGTGTGGTCGCCATATTTCATCCCTCTCACGTTGGATGTATCTAGCTCAGGCGCAATAATGCACCGCCCCGCTCACCATCCACAGATAACAGATAGGGGTTTTTCTGTCGATTTAAAGGGGTGTGGACCCAAATTCTTCCGAAATTAGGGTCAAAAGATCGGTAAAATCCTGAGGTTTTTCAACGCTATAGCACATTTGTTCGTTGGTTACAGGGTGGACGAAAGCCAGGCGCTTGGCGTGAAGTGCCTGCCGGGAAAACCGCCCGAAAGCCTGTTTTGCTGTTTCAGACAGGGCGTTGGTCGGGAGCAATCGACCTTTGCCGTAAAGAGGGTCGCCAACCAAGGGGTGACCGATATGCGCCATGTGAACACGTACTTGATGGGTTCGACCGGTTTCTAGCGTGCAATTGACTTGGCTAAAGACGGGTTTGGACTTGGGCCCAAAATAATGGGTCACTTCGTAATGGGTAATCGCATCACGACCACCCGTTTTAACCACAGCCATTTTGGTTCGTTGATGTGAAGCCCGACCGATGGGGCCGGTGATTGTGCCTTTTTTGCGCGGGACTTTACCCCAAACCAAGGCTTCGTATTGTCGATCAGCGGAGTGGTCTTTAAATTGGGACGATAGCGCGTTGTGGGTTTTTTCGGTCTTGGCAACGACCAGAAGACCAGATGTATCCTTGTCAATGCGGTGAACAATTCCAGGCCGAGCAACACCGCCGATACCGGCAAGGCTCTCCCCACAATGGGCCAACAGTGCGTTGACCAAAGTGCCATCGGGATTGCCAGCACCTGGGTGAACGACTAGTCCTGCTTGTTTGTTGATAACGATGAGATGTTCATCTTCGAAGACAATGTCGAGCGGTATCGATTGGGCTTCGGGGTAGGCGGGTACTGGTGGTGGAACCTTGACGGTGATCAAGTCACCCTGTTTGACGGATTTTGAAGGGTCGATTATTGTCGCGCCGTTGGATGTTACTTCACCTGCTAAAATTAGCATTTTTATTCGTGAGCGACTGAGATCAGGGATGGCCTCACTCAAGGCGCGGTCAATCCGTTGACCGGATGATTCGCACTTGATGTCGACCTGATGTAAGTTTTCAGCTTCGAGATCATCATTTTTGTTTTTCATAGGTTAGTTATGACGGAAGTTTCCAATACTGACAATGTGCCGTTTGCTCTTAAGTTTGCAGTTTATTTCATGGGTGTGTTGCTGGTTGGCGGAACGATAGCACTGGTGATCATGATGTTTGTCCGTACTGGGAATAAAGAAGAATATCCTGCGGTTGTAAGCACAGATATTTCTGTTGATGAAAATGCCATCCAAAACACTAACCTTGATGACATGGTGGAAACGGTTCTTCCCGCCTCAGCGCATACCCAAGTTCGCTCGATTAACTACAACGATGGCGTGCTCGCTATCCATTTGTGTGATCAGAATGGATCAACCATTATTCTTCTCCATGTAGCGACAGAAAAAATTATTCGCAGGGTTGCTCTTCGACCGTCTGCTGGTTGTGCTGTTGACTAGAGCGTGTTTTGACTATTGTTTCCAATTAACAAGACCTTTACCGACATGCTTCATAAAAAGGTATGTTCTGTTGTCGAGCAAAATCTGAAACCTTTAGTCCGCTACACCGGCTTTTTGCCGTGGCGCTTGTCTTGCTATTGGTGCTTATTGGGTTAGCGCCTGTACAAGCCCATGAACGATCAATCAATTCCGACACATGGTTTGGTATTGCGAACGAAGGATTCGACCCAGTTTCTTACTTTGTTGATGGTGAAGCGCATGCGGGGCGTGAGACTTACCGCTTCGAATGGGGTGGTGTTACCTGGCAATTCCGCTCAGCCCACAACAAAGAATTATTTGCCCAATCACCAAATGCATACATACCATCCTACGGCGGCTATGGCGCCTATGGGATGGCGCAAGGCTATCGCACTAATATAAATCCGTTCGCGTATCTACTCACTGACGGTAGGCTTTATCTGTTTGCATCTGAAGAAAGCAAATCAACTTGGACGCAGAACATGATCGGCCATCGCCATCTAGCAGATCAAAACTGGCTTTCTGTGGCTAAAGGCGAAAATTGACCTTTACCGGTTCATAACTCATTGATTTTCCTTTGATCTCGGGCTTCTGTTTCGATACCTATTGGCGAAATGGAATTCACTCCCCACCTATAGATTGGTGCTTGTGTGTTTTTGTGCGATCTTGAACCTGCGGGGGCCGAGGAGAAATCATATGGAAATCTTTACAATTGTGCTGGTGGTGGTTGCCATCATTGTTGTGTATTGGGCGGTTAAACCGGTGAAGCAGGGTGAAGAATGGACTATCGAGAGATTTGGTCGTTACAGCCGTACACTAAAACCAGGATTGAACATCATTGTTCCAGTGATGGATCGTGTCGGAACCAGGCAGTCAATGCGCGAAACCGTGCTTGATATTCCGTCTCAAGAAGTTATTACGCGAGACAATGCAACGGTTACCGCAGATGCCGTTGCTTTTTTTCAGGTCATTGATGCGGCTCAAGCAGCTTATGAAGTGAGAAACCTTCAACGTGCGATAACTAATCTTGCGCTTACGAATGTTCGTACGGTGATTGGTTCGATGGAACTTGATGAAGTGTTGGCGAAGCGTGACGCCATCAACTCGCGCTTGCTTCAAGTTGTGGATGAAGCGACGAATCCATGGGGCGTGAAAGTCACGCGAGTTGAAATTAAAGACTTGTCGCCACCCAAAGACATTGTGGAATCAATGGGTCGGCAAATGAAAGCGGAGCGCGAACGTCGCGCTGAGGTGTTGAGTGCTGATGGTGAGAAGCAAGGCGCGATCCTACGTGCGGAAGGTCAAAAGCAATCGGCGATCCTAGAAGCGGAAGGGCGTCGTGAAGCAGCGTTCCGTGATGCGGAAGCGCGGGAACGTGAAGCGGAAGCGGAAGCTAAAGCGACCCAGATGGTTTCTGATGCAATCGCAAATGGTGATGTCCAGGCGATCAATTATTTCGTGGCACAAAAATATGTCGACGCTTTCGAGAAACTAGCCACAGGTCCAAACCAAAAGTTTGTGTTGATGCCAATGGAAGCCGCTGGGTTGGTGGGTTCACTGGGCGGTATCGGTGAGTTGGCTCGTTCTGCTTTCGGATCTGATGGTGACGATGGAGGTAACAACGGTGGCCGCATCGCTACACGTAGTGTGCCCTCCACTCATAGTTCGTAACGCATAGTCAACAATGGAGAGGAACCATTATGGAATTTCGGTCTTACATTACTTTTTGGCATTGGTTCGTTCTTGGGGGCGTTTTGATAGGCTTTGAGATTATTGCTC
>JAJFIN010000416.1 GCA_021774955.1 Alphaproteobacteria bacterium
AGAATTTTCCGCCGGCATGAAGCGTCGTAAGAATAACTTCCAAAGCTGAAACTTTGAATTTTGGATGAGGGTCAACAGGGACACCGCGGCCATTGTCCGCCACGGTCAGAAATCCATCTTTTGAGTAAGTGACGTCTATACGGTTAGCGTGGCCGGCAACCGCTTCGTCCATCGAGTTATCAATAACTTCGGCAAAAAGATGGTGAAGCGCTGGTTCGTCAGTTCCACCAATATACATACCCGGGCGTTGACGGACGGGCTCGAGACCTTCTAAGACAACAATGTCCTTTGCCGAATAACCTTTGCTCGAAGCCTGTGCCGGTGCATCGAACAAATCGCCATCAGCAGACTTCACCTTCTTTGACAAGGCAGCGGATTTGGATTTAGCTTTTAATTTGGCTTTAGTTTTGGCTTTCGATTTAGTCTTACGCTTTGGCTTCTGCGCCATGCAGGGTTACTCCATACATCTGGGTGATGAGGCGAATCGAATCTCTTGGAATCAATGAATAGACCACCATATCCCAATAAGAAAAGGGGCCGGGTATCTATTGCATGTAAAAAAAGCTCAAACACAGCGTTCAGAGCCTGGTTCAGCTGGTATTTTGATGCTGTCCAGGGCTATTGCGTCGGACCAACAATCCATCAATGGTATCAAGCAGTTCCGCCATCTTGATTGGCTTATTTAATATATGGTCGACGCCCGCAGATTCAGCCATTTCAAAATACGAAACGTTGTTTTCGCTGCCGCCGCCAGACATCGCGATAACGACAGGTTTTTTTTCAGCGGCCCTAATTTCGGAGATCATTTCAAGGCCGTTCTTATTCGGCATCTGTATATCTGTTAAAATTAGGTCTGGAGTTTCGCTCAGTGCTTTTTCAACACCCTCGACTCCATCGCGCGCTTCAATAATATTGAATTTGGCCTTACGCAAACCGGCGCATATTATCGTTCGGACGAAATCATCGTCATCTACCACGAGGATTTTTTTCATCGAGGCCTCCATCAACTTGCACCAGCGACGCCATTCGATGAGATATTCTGTAGGGCACGTTTTATCTGATCATATGCAGTTTGAATTTCCGCTAGTTTTTGTGACCGGGCTTCTGCCGTTAGGTATTCAGATATTTGGGCTTCATCGCATAGTTGGGCCAGTTGTACAGCGCCGATCATAGCGGCACTACCTTTAATTCGATGTGCAATTTCACTCCATGTTCGATCACCATTGTCAACACACTGGTTTTCTAGATCTCTAAGAGCATCGTCTGTATTGCTCATAAATAAACCACAATAGCTTGCTTTTTCCTCATTCGTGTCGGCGAATTCATCCAAAACAGTAAGATCGAAGAACAGGTCTGGCTCGTCACTTTTTCTTTTTTTGGCGATCTGCTCGGAAAAGGAAACCCAGCGATCAAACAATCTCTTTAGTTCGTTTGCGTCAATTGGCTTGGTAATATAATCGTCCATACCAGCCGCAAGGCATTTTTCGCGAGTCCCTACCATCGCATCAGCGGTTAGTGCAATTATCGGCGTGTGGTGTTTGGTTTGCGTTTCAATTGCTCTGATGTCCCCTGTAGCCTCGTAGCCATTACGCTCAGGCATGTGGCAGTCCATGAGGACAAAATCGTAAGGTTTTTCTTTATAGGCGCTAACAGCGAGAGCCCCGTTTTCGACCACGTCAAAGTCGACAAATCCCATTCGTTCGAGAAGTTTTTTGATGAAAGCTTGATTAAGCTCATGATCATCGGCAATGAGTATCTTCGCGTCCTCTACAGCTATTTTTTCTGATGCGTTACTTTCACAGGGGTGCTCTTCATTGTAGGCCTTCAATTCGTCATGAACTTTGTCGGTTGTTTTCAGTTTGATCGTGAACCAGAAGGTAGAACCTTTCCCCTGGGTGCTCTCAGCACCAACTTCACCACCCATCATCTCGACAAGTTCTTTTGTAATCGTGAGACCTAATCCCGTACCTCCGAATTTTCTTGTTGTTGAATCATCGGCTTGGGTAAACTTTTGGAAAATGAGCGGTAATTTTTCCGTGGGTATGCCGATTCCTGTATCGCGTACGGAACATGAAATCTCAATTTCGCCTTCTGATAATAAGTTATAGTCGAGGTCAATATAAACATTACCAGTGTCTGTGTACTTAATTGCGTTGCCCGCCAGGTTTGTCAAAATGCGGCCCACACGAACTGGATCACCAACGACATAGGGAATGTCCTCTTTTTTATAGCTGTAATTGAGAGATATTCCTTTTTTACTGGCGATCGGTGCGAGAGTTTCCGTGATTCTTGCGACCACCTCTCTCAGATCAAATCCAATTTGCTCAAGGATCATTTCCCCTGATTCAATTTTTGAGAGATCTAGAATGTCATTTACAATACTAAGCAGCGATGAAGCTGATCTGTAAACAGTGTTGGTCATCTCCGATTGTTCGCTACCTTCTTCAGATTCATCGAACATTATTTTGGTCATACCGAGAATAGAGTTTAAGGGCGTGCGTAGCTCATGCGACATGTTTGCTAGAAAATCGCTCTTCGCCTGGTTAGCTTTCATTGCCTCTTCTTTAGCTAGTTCGGCCGTCTCCGCAGATTCTTTCAACTCTTTTCGTGTTTGTTTCCATTCGGAGATATCACGAACGATGGCCATGAAATGAGGTGTTTGTCCCTTAAAAGAGAAGTATTGAAGAGAAATATCAACAGGTATCCGATGGCCATCCTTATGTTGGTGTATTGTTTCGAAATTAAGAAGTTTTTGATCGCCAGTAATCATGGGTGTGATTACCGATAGAAATTGCTCGTCATTGAATTCCGGTTTGATATCAACCGGCGTCATATCGAAGAGCTCTTCCTCTGAATAGCCTACTTGGTTCTTCGCGCCTTTGTTGGCGTAAAAGAACTTGAGGCTATCGGGATGGAACATGAACACACAGTCCATCGTTTGATCCAAAGTCCGTTTAAATTGGCTCAAAGCTTGTTCTTTGACTTTCTGTTCACGAAGAATTTCTTCCCGAGTTTCGGCATATTCTTGTAGTTGTTTGTAGAGTTGCTCCTTCTCGTTGGCCTGAAGTTCTGCAAGCTCCTTAGACTTCGTGAGATCGGCTTCTCTTTTTTGTGCCTCTTGTCTCAGTTCCTCGTTTTCAATCGTTTTTTGTCTAAAAACATCAAGTGCGCGGGCCATTTGGCCAACTTCGTCCGTTCGGTGTATTCCCGGAATTTTGTCGATGTGCCGACCGCCACCCAACTCAGACATTAGGGCAGCGATTTTAGTTATAGGCGCGGCTAAACCATACCTTGCAAATGACATGGTGAAAACAAGTGCAATTGGCACGATGAGAGCTAGTATCAGATAGGTCGTAGTTTTGTCTTCCTGCGCGGCTGCAATTTTTGCACCGATACTGTGTGCCTGCTGATCATTTTCGACACTTCGCAGTGCATCCAGAATTTCATTGAGGATAGATGCTGATCGCTCCATTACATCCGTCATGGAATTGAGAAGTGCGTATTCTTCAAAAAAGAAATTGTTGTTTGCCGCATCGAATTCGGAATTGTTTAGTAATTCCAAGGTTCGGTTGTTCGACATCCCGTAGAGTTGAAAATATTGCTCCAAATTTATCGTGGCGCGGGAAATGTAGTTCAACCCAACATTTATCTTTTCAACGCGCGTAGCGTCATACGAAAGATCCTTGTCGAGAAATTTGCTCTCTTGGATGATTGATTTGAGATTCGAAGTGTATATTGAGAATGCGGAGAGTGAGGATACAATATCACTGCGTGCTTCATGGATGGCAGAGATATCCGTTTGTTGTTGTATGAGCGCAGTTTGGTGGACTTGGGTAAGATGGCCTATTTTCGAGGTCAATATTTGAAGGGAGTCTTTAACACGAAGTGCCTCTGTATTTATTTGTTCTACCAATCTATGTGTTGAGTCTTGCTCAGCGGTTGTAGCGATCAGCTTGCTATTGCCGCGTTCAAATTGTGTTATGGAAATTACGGTCAAAAACAAGATTGGAAAAACGGCAAGTAAAATGACTTTCGATGCTATATTCAGACGAATCCCAGGATGAATGAATTCCTTATTCATTGGATGCCCCAGGACTGTCTCTTACTGTCAATCCTTCGACAATGACTTGTGCTTGTTTCATAACTTGGTAAACGTCTGAAGGTGTCTTTCCACCGGGCATTGGGGCAATCACGGTCGGAGTGGTAATGCCTAGCGCGTATTTAACGGCGATAACATCAGCCAAGGCATTATTTAGTAGATCAAGAACATCTTCAGGGACGATCGTCCTCTGTAATCTGTGAGGAAGTACAACTCCCCCTTTGATCCTAAATGGATCTTGATCGGTAAGAATTTTGAGTTGTTCCAAAAATAGAAAACCCTGATCGTATACGTCGCTTGGATCTTTTCCAATTTCATTTGTCACCGAGTCAAAATTGGCCGATGTCCCCGTGACCTTTCGAATTTCTTGGAGATCTTCAAGAATAGTTGACGCTATCTGAAATACATCATTGGGAACCGTAGCAGGTACGCCAAGGTCAGTTAGAGAAGCACTGATCTTGTACAGGTTCTCATAGACATGGGTGGGTGTTTTGCCGTCGATAAAGGGAGCCGCGCCATCGATTGTATCCACACTGTAGGTGGGCTTGAGGTCTCGCACATCGGTCAGTATTTCGGATACAAGAGTTTCGACGTGCACTGGTTTAACTTCGTCAACGGCAAAGACACGAACTTCTTTTGAAGGTAGTTTGTTTAGAAAGCGTAGTGTTTGAACTTTATGTGAGACTTCTCGTGCCTTTTGCAGCACATGCCTCGGATTGCGTTCTGCGACAATTGTGGCGGTATAGCTCGGCGATGAAAAACATGAACTATGCAAAAGATCCAGCTCAAAGACGATATCTTGAGTAATTTGATACAC
>JAJFIN010000417.1 GCA_021774955.1 Alphaproteobacteria bacterium
GCGAGGCAGCGGCGGTTTTGCCTTCGACATTGAGCCCGGTCATCCTGAGCGCTCAATCCTTCTCTTCCGCATGAACTCCACCGACCCCGGCATCATGATGCCCGAGCTTGGTCGCAGTCTAATTCACGACGAAGGTATTGCTTTAATCGAAGAATGGATCGACACGATGGACGACTGAGTAGCTCTTACTCAGTTCAATACGCCGCTGTCTTTTATCGTTGGCATAATTTTGTCGACTGTTGCTTGGCGCAATCTCTTCTTGGTGCCAGTAAAAGCCTTTGCGTCGAGTGTCAGAAAATGCCGCGCCGCTTGATCTGCCACTTCATAGACGGCTTCGGTGTCACCCTCGACCACTTGATCCAGATAGCCAATCTTCACCGCTTCTTCCGGGCCAAACAATGTCGCGTTCAACGCTGAGCGCGTCAGGGCGCGCGGGTCAAGCCGGTCACGAGCAAGCTCAACACCAAAGACCGGCAAGGTCATGGCAATCGATGTTTCATTGAGGCCAATGCGGAAATTTCCTTGTGCGCCGACACGTTGATCCGCCGTTAGAAGTAACAAAGCCCCTGCGGCAATCGCATGACCGGTACACGCCATCACCACCGGCTGTGGGTGTAAATAGAACTTCATCAAGGCGTGGGCACCAGCCATCACCATGTCTGCACCTGCCTCACCACCCTGAGCCATGATCTTTAAATCAAAGCCACCGCAGAACACACCTGCGCGTCCCTTCAGTACCAGGACTTTTGCCTCTGCCGCCGCGCGGTCAAAACCGTCGCACATGGCCGCGATCATGTCGGGGCCAAAGGCATTGGCTTTACCGTCATCCATGCTCAGCGTGGCAATGTCATCTTGTACGTCGAAGCGAAGGGCATCATTCATGGGGTTTTCCTCTTTTGCTTTTATCGTAGCGGTGAGTATCTAACCAATCCGGGCCAATTGTCCACCGTCGACCGGCAAGACGACACCCGTAATGAACTGCGCTTCATCGGAGGCCAGAAACAAAGACGCGTAGGCCGTATCCCAAGCCGTGCCCATCTTACCGCGTAACGGCACTTGTTTGTCGCGGGCGGCACGCAAGGCCTCGCGGTCGGCATTACGCGCTTTTGCGTGACCTTCAATCGCCATGGGCGTGTCCATCAGGCCGGGCATGATGACATTGGCGCGAATGCCATAACGCGCATTGCCTGAGGCGATGGCATGGGTCAGCGCATTCACACCTGACTTTGAAACTTTGTAGCCGGTCAGACCGACGGCCGCGATGGCGGCAATCGAAGAGATATTGATGATCGACCCAGCTTCCTGAGTGCGCATATGTTTTAAGACATGTTTGCAGCTCAAAAACATGCCGGTCAGATTCACATCGATCAGCCTACGCCACACCTCTTCTTCAAGGCTGGTCACGCCGGCATCGCCATCGCCTATGCCGACGAGATTCTCCAAGATATCGATGCGGCCATAGCGCTCCATGCACGCCTCGGCAAAAGCTTGGCATTGCGCCTCGCTGGTCACGTCAGCTTCAAAGGTCGAACAGGTGCCGCCTTCTTCTTTTATCATCGCTTCGGTTTCTTGGGCCGATTCCAGATTGCGATCGACGAGCAAAACCTTCGCCCCTTCACGAGCAAATAGAATCGCCGTCGCCCGTCCATTGCCAATCGTATCGCCGGGCGTCTGGCCTGCGCCAACGACGATGGCTGTTTTATTTTCAAGTCTCATGTGCGTTTTCTCCCGAGCCGTCCGTGTATGCGTGTTGCTTTGCCTGTGAATCCGATGAGTGATCGGAATTGGTCGAGGCGTTTCTTACTATTTGTAACAGCCATTTTTTGAATGACTTGATTTTCGGTTTGGCACCATCCTCAGGCCGATGCACCAGATAATATGTCGCTACACCGTCGACCACCATATCAAATGGAGCAACGAGGCCGTCCATGTTGTTGCCGTGCCATATTATTGGCGCGGGACCTATCATGACACCCATCCCGGCTTTTGCCGCCTGAAGGGATGCGGGTATAGTGTCAACGTGGAGTTCATTCTTGGGTTTCAGGTCCTGCTCGCCAACCGATTTCAGCCAGTCAGGCCAGGTGGTGGGTCTAATCGACAGATGTATCAATGTGTGAGACGCAAGATCCCCTGGTTTCTTAAGGGCGCCTTTTCCTTTCGTGAGTGCGGGCGCACACAACGGGATAGGTTTCACATCAACCAATTTCGTGCATGATAAACCCTGAGGTGGATGTTCTGCATAGCGAATACCTAAATCGACGGAGTCTTTAGAAAAATCGGCATACTGACTGGTCGTTTCGATATTAAGCTCAATATTTGGATGAGCCTCATGAAAGCTTTTTAGATTGGGAATGAGGTAAGTACTGGCAAAAAAGGGCAGGGCGCTGACCCGAAGAACTTCTACTTCATCCCTGTGCTGCACGGCGGCGTGGCCTTGATCCAATAACTGAAAAGCTTGCCGAACGTAGGAGATGTATTCTTCGCCTTCTTTTGTGAGCTCCAATCCCCTTGGCAGTCGTCGAAAAACAGGCACACCTAGTTCTTGCTCGAGGCGCTTAATTTGGTGGCTTACCGCAGAGGGTGTCACATGGAGTTTGGCCGCGGCATGTTTGAAGCTCAAATTCTCTGCGGCGACGTGAAAAGTCTGAATTGCTTTCAGAGAAATGCGCATTGTTGAGAACACGTTTTGCTAAACCGGTGCTCCGTTTCCGTACGCGGAGGGCACTCATTATTGTTTCGCGGAATATTATATAGATGAATCTAATTCACCTCAACACTCGCAATTTCATTTGTCAGCTAAACCGCGTTAGGACAGGTTTTCTGCAACAAAAACAACAATGCGGAGAGCTCAAATGAAACAACTCACATTTATCAACACAGGCAATATCGAATGGTGGGATGTCGATGAGCCCAAGATCACCGCTGGGACGGACGCCCTCGTTCGACCATTGGTGGTCGCACGCTGTGATATCGATTTTGGCATTGCCAGAGGTATTGTTCCATTGCCAGGCCCCTTTGCCTTGGGCCACGAGACCATTGGTGAAGTCATCGAGATTGGCGATGATGTTAAGTCATGTGCCTTGGGCGACCGGGTGGTCGTACCGTTTCAGATTAGTTGTGGTACGTGCGATAACTGCCGGAAAGGCTTCACCAACACTTGTCGCAGTGTAACACCTGGTGCTGTCTATGGGATGAAGCCGATTTGTGGTGTGGAGTTTGGGGGATCACTGTCGGAAAAAATACATGTACCGTTTGCTGATCACATGTTGGTCAAAGTGCCAGACGAGGTTGAATCAACGCAGATCGCAAGTCTTGCAGACAACATCCCTGACGGCTGGCGTACGGTGGTGCCGCATCTCAAACAGAATCCCGGCGCCGATGTTTTAATATTTGGTTCCAACAGCCTTGGTCTTTATGCCGCAGCCGCAGCCGTCTCAAATGGTGCAGGCCGCGTCGTATATGTCGACTATAATCCGCTTCATTTGCAGATGGCAAAAGATGTTGGTGCGGAGGTGATGGAGTTGCGCATCAAACCTGGCATGGACCATCTTGGTCAGTTTCCGATCACTGTTGACTCTGCGCAAAACAAAGACGCCCTCCACCTCGCCATTCGATCGACCGCGCCTAATGGTGTCTGTACCACCAATTCGCTCTATTTCGACAATGACGTCTCGTTGCCATTTCTAAACATGTACACCAAGGGCATCACGCTGCTCACCAGCCGGGTCAATTCGCGAGCCGAAATTCCCGATGTTCTTGACCACATTGCCTGCGGTCATATGCATCCCGAGAAGATCACCAATAAGATCGTAAACTTCTCTGATGCCGCAGAAGCAATGGGAGAGAAAGGCCCCAAAACGGTCTTTGTCAATGATTGGGCGTAGCTTGGAGCCCTGCGGTGTTATCCAAATTTGATGCGCTCGTGAACAACAACTGGGTTGTTCTCCGGACAGGTTGGTGTTGTACCTCGTGCTGACCAAGCGCCATACATTGCGCTGAGTGTTGACGCGGACAAACCGTGTAACAGGATACTTGCCAATACCGTAATGGTCACAACCGATTGGATGGACGCCGCTTGCGCGACCTCAAGGTCTTCCAATACCAAAAGAGCAAACAGCAGGGAGGCCAGTCCCCGTGGTCCAAACCAACCGAGAAAGCCAAGCGTTGGGAGTCTGAGGCGAAGCCCGATCATCGACAAAGCAACGGGTACCATACGGACAATGGTTAGACTGAGGAGCGCATAGCCGACAATGGGCCAAGTAGCGTGGGCCAACGCCTCAGGCAGAATAGCAATCCCAAACAGAAAGAATGTGAGTAGCGAAAGGAATTCACTCTCCGTTTCGGTAAACTTATGGAGGAAACTTGAATAAGTGACATGTAAATTACCGTAAACGATACCGGCAACAAAGGCGGCGATGAAACCGTTACCGCCAACCATCTCTGCAATGGCAAAGGCGACGACCGCCAGCGCCAGCGCAGCTACTCCTTGGAAAGTAGGCGTGATCCACTCACGGCTTGCCGCCATACCGATCAGATTGCCGCCAAGCCAACCAATGAGAATGCCAGCGAGAGGACCAAGGGTCAGTTGGAGCGACAGGAAGATGAGCCAATTCTCATCTCCGGTTTGATGGTTCATGTTGAGCATGCAAGCAAAGAACAAGACGGCGGGCAGAGCAATGCCATCATTCAACCCGCTTTCGACATTAAGCCCTTGTCGAATGCGCAAGGGTACACTTTTGTCAGCCAGCACCGCTGTCCCCAGGGCCGCATCCGTGGGCGCTAAGATCGCTGCGACAAGGGCAGCCTCGACCCAACCAAAACCCGGCAGGACCAGATGGCCAACAACAGCACCGAAGGCAATGATCAGAGGAAGCGCGATGATCAGGAGGCGGACAGGTACGGCTTTAAACTGACGTAACTTCTTCAACGAAATGCGAGAAGCATCAGCTGACAGAACCAGGATCAAAGTAATTTCTGCGAGTGTATGAATGGTGCTTTCAGAAAAACTACTGACGCCCATGCTCAATATAGTTGAGCCGAGAACGAGCCCAGCAACCGTGAACAATAACGGCGGTGTGATCGGTGTGCCTTGGACGCGCTTTGATACGAGCGAGAACGCAAAAAAGGCACTAGCGAAAATCAAAAACAGCTCGGCAATCATGTTTGTTCCTATGCAACGAGTGTGCAGTGATAATGCCTATTAGGGCGATACCAACAATTAGTTTAGCATTCCAAGACTTTGATTCAGATCATAGGACACTCTATCATGCTTGCGCTCGCGGCAACGACATCTAATATGATCACAACAAACTCATGAAGGGGTGGATCAATGGCCGGACGGATCATCAGCGGTGTGCGCGAAATTGCCGTACCAGACATGTTGGAGCGTGCCGGTCGTGCGGCGTCAGGTCTTGATGATCTCGGTGTAAAGCCAGGGGATGCACTGGCGATCTTCATGCGCAACGACTTTGCCTTTTTCGAGGCCGTTGAAGCAGCAAGACAGCTCGGCCTCTATGCCGTTCCCCAGAATTGGCACAACGGCCCCGAAGAAGCGGGCTATATCCTTGAAGATTGCGGTGCCCGTGCCCTCATAATTCATGCCGATCTCGTACCGCAAATCGAATCCGGCATCCCTACAGGGTTGACCGTTTACGTGGTCGAAACACCACCGGAAATCGCTGAGGCCTATGGCCTGTCTGACCAACAATGCCGCGTTCCTGAAGGCTATACCGGTTGGGAGCAGTGGCTCTCCGGTTTCGATGTCTTTGAGCAGCGCGATATCCCGGCACCGGGCGCGATGATCTATACATCAGGAACGACGGGCAAACCCAAAGGCGTGAGACGTTTACCGGTTGGTATCGAGCAAATGCAGGAGCTCTATGCCGTCGTCAACATGGCGTTTGGCCTGCGTGAGGGTGCGCGCACGATTATCCCAGCGCCGATGTATCACTCAGCGCCTAACACCTATTGCGCACTTTGCATTGCGCTCGGGGCTGAAGAAATCGTCCTTATGCCGCGCTTTGATCCAGAAGAATTGCTACGCTTAATCGACAAACACCACACCACCCATGTGCAAACGGTACCGACGATGTTCGTGCGTATGCTGAAACTGC
>JAJFIN010000418.1 GCA_021774955.1 Alphaproteobacteria bacterium
TGTGGCGCCGATAAGGTTTGAGCGCACGGTTGCCCTTCTTAGCCAGATCAACATCGTCAAACAGAATTTTACCGGCGGTCGGGGGATGAAGCCGAGCGACGGCTTTGCCGAGTGTCGATTTTCCGCATCCGGATTCACCGACAAGACCGAGGGTTTCTCCCGGCATAACTTTGAGCGTTACATCATCAACAGCTTTGTTTTGCTTGGCAGCGGTTAACAATATTCCCTCACGAACGGGAAAATATTTCTTGAGACTACGAATTTCCAAAAGCGGTTTTTGATCCACGTTTGGTTGCGGCTCAACCGCTTGCCCTTGTGCGGAGTTCGCCATCTATGCCTCTTCCCGTTCAATTTCTTGCCACCGATAGCAGGCAACCCCGTGGTCGGGGCCCGCCTCTTCAATCGGTGGTGATGCTTGTTCGCAAATATCTTGTTTGTAAGGACAACGGTTTTGGAACCGGCATCCCACCGGTAAATCCAATAATCCAGGCACCATGCCCTCGATCGTATCAAGACGAACCTTGCGCTCACCATCTAGCCGAGGGATGGATTTGAGCAAGCCAATTGTATAGGGGTGTTTCGGTCGGTCGAAAATATCGAACACGGTGCCGGATTCGACCACTTTACCGGCATACATCACAACAACATCGTCGCACGTTTCGGCGATGACACCCAGGTCATGGGTAATCAAAATGACCGACATGCCCATGTCGCGTTGAAGATCTTTGATCAACGTCAAGATTTGCGCTTGGATGGTAACATCAAGTGCTGTGGTCGGCTCGTCGGCAATAAGCAGAGATGGTCCGCAAGCCAATGCAATCGCGATCACCACGCGTTGACGCATGCCGCCCGATAATTGATGGGGATATTCACCGACGCGAATGTCAGGTGCTGGAATCCCAACCTTCTCCAAAAGCCCGACCGATTTCTTCAGCGCATCTTCGGTTGACATATCCTTGTTGTGAAGCGTCAGTATTTCGGCCAATTGCTTGCCAATGGTCTGAACCGGATTGAGGGCAGTCATCGGTTCTTGGAAGACCATGCCGATATCGCCGCCGCGAACCTTGTGCATGTCGTCCAGCGAGATTTTTGTTAGATCGCGGCCGTTGAATAAAACCTTGCCCGATTCGATCTGCCCCATGGGACGTGGAAGGAGACGGGTAATGGACAGGGCGGTCACGCTTTTTCCACAGCCAGATTCCCCGACGACGCCAACGGTTTCACCCTTTGGTACATTAAAACTCACGCCATCAATGGCGCGTACTTTGCCAGCATCGGTATCAAATGTCGTGACAAGCTCACTAACCTGAAGAAGGTTCTCTTTCATAGAAAATTCTTCCTACTTATCTTTATGCTGATCATAAATATTGATCTCCGGCGGGAATGTTTCGCCATTTTTCATCGCTTCGAGCGTTTCAGCTTTGATGTCTTCATCTATCCAATGGATAAAATATTGCCAGTCATAACCCATATGTTGGTAATTGAAGCCTTCGGGATAGCGCGTCCAGCGCCAATGAGCCACACGTTCAAATGGCTGAATGTACCCTGGTACAAATGAGGCATGTTCATACAACATTTCCTCCATTTGATAGGCCAATTGCATCATCTCTTGAGCATCATCGCTAAGCCTATAGCGATCGACAAGTTGATCAAATTCTAGATAGGCATGTACTTGCAGATTGTTGGTCTGTGTTTTCACATTTCGAGCGGGATTGACCGAGCCATCCTCCAGAAACGCAATGTCGTAGGCATTATCTGAATGAAGCGTCTCCCAATAACGTGGATACATTTCATGGGAGTAATTAAACGCCACAAAATGAACGTCATGCTTTTTCTCTTGGACTTTTTTCCACCCAGCGGTCGAATCTAACACTTCAACCCGAAAATCAAGACCCGCTTTTGCAGCTTCTTCTCGCAATATCGTCAGGATGTCTTTTCTATTTTCGTACCCTGTTGAAAGCGTAAACGATAGCCGTTGCCCTTGCGCGTCGACTAAGATGCCATCGGGTCCACGTTCGTTAAAACCTGCCTTGGCGAAATGTTCCAATGCTTTTTCGATGGAATAAGGCCGCGGTGTAATTGTGGGATGCGAAAATGGTCCGTAACCATCATTTTGTGTACGCAGTCGATGGTAATCCCCACGGAAGTATTGTTGAATCACAAGCTCCCAGTTTGTCGCGTAGTTGATGCCCACGCGAATGTCCTGATTGTTCAAGAGCGGTTTTGATTCATTAATCCATAGCCCCCAAGGAGGACGCGGTTTGTTGTTAATGAATTCACTCTTATGGATATATCCAGCCTGAACATCTGGGTCCGTCGCCGGTAATTTGTCATACCAATATTCTGAGAGGTTTAGACGCAGGCGATCAAGTTCACCTCGTTTTAGCGCTTCAAAGGCTTTGGCGGTATCGCGAATAACAGAGAGTTGCACCTTGTCCATGTTGAACCGGTAGCGCCAAAACTTCTTATCCTTTGCCCACCAATCATCAATCTTCGTTAGAGCAATTGACCGCCCCTTCTTAATGTCTCCAGGCTTGATGATATAAGGTCCCGCTGT
>JAJFIN010000419.1 GCA_021774955.1 Alphaproteobacteria bacterium
GATTCTCAAACGCAGCGTTAAAGGCGCACCCGCGCGCATTGCCATAAGAGGCACACATCATTTTGACGATGCTGAACTAGCAGATCACATCGCCCAGATCATGAAAGCCAACCACACCTATTGGCGCAATCCGGGCGAACCTTTTCTCGTGACCGTCCTCCCCCTCAAAGTCCCGCCTGATCGTTTCAGCCATGGCGGCACGGGCCTTTCCGATGCCTTTGCTTTTTTTGTCTCTGACAATATCCCCATGCACGAGATCGATAAAACCTTGGCCCATGAACACGTGCATACGTGGATCCCGCGACGAGTGGGCGGCACCACCGCTCTCAACAATCGCGGCGATGACGAACCCTTGTCTTATTGGTTTTCAGAAGGCTTTACCGACTTCTATGCCTGGCGCATCGGCATGCGTAGCGGCCGAACCAAAATCGATGAAGCCGTCACCGCATTAAACAAAACCCTTGAGCGCTACGCCAAATCTCCGGCCCGCGATGTGCCAAATGCCGACATCAAAAACAAGTTTTGGACCGACCCCGATGTAAGGCAGGTACCTTACGACCGTGGCATGTTAATCGCGCTCACTTGGGACGACCGCATCCGCGCCCATACCGATGGCAAGATGAACCTCGACACCATCGTGCACGAAATCAAAAAAAGAACCGCCGAGAATGGGGATGACTACCCAGCAGGCGATCAAACACTCGTCCAAACCGTGCAAGAGCTGACCGGTCTGGACCTTACTGAGGCTCACGCCAAACATGTCAAAAAGGGTGAGCACATTAAATTACCAGAAGATATTCTCTCCGCCTGTGGCACAATCAATACCGTGGTGAAACAAAAATTTGAACGCGGCTTTTCCGGTGAACGCCAAGATGAAGGCTACAAAATCACAGGTGTAACCGTTTCAAGCGCTGCCTTTAAGGCCGGTTTACGTCCGGGCATGATTTTGGACCTCGAACAATCAGAAGGCGAACGCGGCAATGTCGATATCGTCTATCGGATGAAGGTTATTGCGCCGGAGGAAACAACAATCGCTTTCTGGCCGCGCGGTCGCGAAAGCTACGAACTGCAAACCTTTATCCCTCATGCCGACATGAACCGCAGCCAACGAAGAAAGTGCATCCGACAAATCGGCGGGCGTTTGTGAGGTGTGGGATGACAGTATTAGTGTATCATCCTGGTTCGAGACGGTGCTATCGCACCTCCTCACCATGACGTCTTTTGTGAAACGTCACCCTGAGGAACGAGCGCAGCGAGTGTCTCGAAGGGTCGCCGAGTGTATAGAGAATTCACTCACCCCGCCGTCGCTTTGAAACTTTCGCGCTCCGACATCCGCTCCAGATAATCCTGAAGAGCGGAATGCTTGCCGAACTCTTCTGCACTTTCTGGAAATGCTTGCGCAATCGCCAAAATCGGGATGATGTGACAATCCGCTAGCGTGAATTCTGATCCACCGACAAAGCCGTCTTTCACGGCGTCGTTCAACATAGCGAACAATTGCGGAAACTTTTTAACCGTACGGTCGATAACATAGCGGTTCACATTGCCGTCTTCGTCTTTATTTGTGATGTATTCAACAATGTAATTGCGCAAGATTTCCTTGTCATAAGCTGTGGTCGCAGCAGACACCCAAGATTCTATCGTTGCATTCTGTTTGAGATCCTTCGGCATCAAAGCCGGCCCATCAAAGGCTTGATCGATATACCGGCAGATCGCCCCTGATTCAAAAAGTTCAAACCCATCGTGGCGCATGACCGGCACCTTACCCAAGGGGTAGACCGCTAAGACATCGTCGGCATGTGGCTTTGACGGTGTGTAAGTATACTCCACTCCCTTCTCGTGAGCCGTAATCCGCGTCGCTCGTACGGTATTGGAAATGGGAAATCCGATAATCTCAAGGGTCATGGTTTTTTCTTTCTTTTAGGTCACGATGCTTATCTTACGGTACCGTATTTACCGCTCTCCGCAAGCGCCTATTTGCACATCGATACCGCGTCAGATCCAGCGCCGCACTCGTTTGAGATAATCCTCATACGGTTGACCAAAAACCTTGGTCAAAGCCTCTTCCTCGGGCTTAATCTGGAAGTTTGTCATATACCAAATGAATACGGCGATGACGACCAGATTGAGGAGATTGCCAAACCACAAAAATCCACCGGTTAAGAAAAGGATCAGGGCGACATAGATCGGATTTCGACTTCTGGCAAAGACTCCATTGTCGACCAGTGTTGAGGCTTTCTCCGGGTTCACAGGATTTACTGTGGTTCCAGCTTTTCTGAAAGTTCGCATGGCCACAACATCGAGCCACAGACCCAAGCCGATGGGGATTAATGCGAGAAGGCCATTTCCAGGCAATGCCACTCGGGCTGTTGGAAAGTATTGGTCCAGCCCCCACATCAGGGCGAGCGCGATAACGCCAACGACGGGTGGCGGAATGATATTCTTCTTCATGGGGCACCTTTCGGTCATTTTATATCTGGGGAAGCCTACCGGCAAATCGCGCCCGGTTCAAAAGCTCAAACCGCGTGTGGTACATCGGTCACATCACCACTGCCTCACCTATAAGGCGTGGCTAGACCGTTTGGCCTAAGCGCCAGGGCCAATAAGATGCTAAAATTGATTCAGAGGATCATTTCTCTATGAGGGCAAAGACATGAAAACATTAATTGTTGGTGGAACGGGCTTTGCCGGCGGTCACACCGCGCTCTATCTGAAGAGCCAGGGTCATGATGTGACTGTCATGTCACGTAATCCACCCAAGGGCACATCCAAATTAAACGACCTGCATTTCGTCGCTGGCAATTACATCGAAGAGAGTTTCGATGACGGCCGCTTGGAAGGTTATGACTGGCTGGTCTTTGCCGCGGGCAATGACATCAAACAATTGCCGCGCGACGGATCGATCACGCCGGAGGATTTCTTCCGCCGTAACAATAGCGAAGCCGTGCCGCGTTTCTTCGAAGCCGCTCGTGCCGCTGGCATCAAGCGCGCCGCCTATCTCGGCAGCTTCTACCCGCAAGTCGCTCCCGAGCAGATCGAAAAAGATCCCTATGTCAAGTCTCGCCATCTGGCGGACGAAGGTGCCCGTGCGCTGTCAACGCCGGATTTTAATGTCTGTAGTCTGAACGCCCCATACATTCTGGGTCATGTGCCGGGCCTTGAGATACCCCATCTCGCCGCCATGGTTCAATATGCCAAAGGCAACATCCCGACCATGCCGGTCTTCGCCCCGCCTGGTGGTGTCAATCACATGACCCATCAATCGGTCGCCGAAGCCCTGCTAGGCGGCCTGGAGCGCGGCGCGTCGGGCAAAGCCTATCTGATCGGCGACGCCAATTTGAGC
>JAJFIN010000420.1 GCA_021774955.1 Alphaproteobacteria bacterium
AGCAGCGCCATTTGTAGCGTTTCATTGCGCTTCTTTTCCCCACCTGAAAAACCAACATTAAGGGGACGTCTTAACATCTCATCGTTGACATTAAGCAGCTCAGCTTTTTCGCGAACCAGCTTTAGAATACTCACGGCATCCAATTCATCTTCTCCCCGAGCAACGCGTTGGGCATTCACTGCAGTTCGCAGGAATGTCATGTTAGTGACGCCTGGGATTTCAATCGGATATTGGAAAGCCAGAAAAATGCCATCCACAGCGCGCTCGTCGATGCTCATCTCAAGAAGATTCTTGTCCTTATAGATAACTGAACCTTTTGTGACTTTGTAGTCATCCCGACCTGCAAGAACATTCGATAGAGTACTCTTGCCAGAACCATTAGGGCCCATGATCGCATGAACCTCGCCAGGATTAACCGCAAGGTTTATCCCTTTTAGTATTTCGGTATCGTCTACGCTGACGTGCAGATCTTTAATCTCTACGAGTGACATAACTTCTTTCTTATCCAACGCTGCCTTCTAAGGAAATGGCGACGAGCTTTTGCGCTTCGACGGCAAACTCCATAGGGAGATTTTGAAGTACTTCTTTACAGAAACCATTAACGATTAGTGCCACCGATTCTTCTTCAGTAAGCCCTCTCTGTTGACAGTAAAAGAGCTGGTCGTCGCTAATTTTGGATGTTGTTGCCTCATGTTCAACAATAGCCGTCGGACTTTGGCTTTCAATATAGGGGACTGTGTGGGCACCACACTTATCTCCAATAAGGAGTGAATCGCATTGGGTATAGTTTCGCGCAGTGGAGGCGCGTTTATTCATGCTGACGAGACCGCGATAGGTGCTCTGGGAGCGACCTGCGGCAATTCCTTTGGAAATTATCCGACTAGAGGTGTTTCGTCCCAAGTGGATCATCTTGGTACCGGTATCAGCCTGCTGGAAATTGTTGGTAATGGCAATCGAATAGAATTCTCCCACCGAATTATCACCGCGCAGAATGCAGCTTGGATATTTCCACGTGATCGCTGATCCAGTTTCAACTTGTGTCCAGGAGATTTTTGAGTTTTTACCGCGACAATCGCCACGCTTAGTGACGAAATTGTAAATGCCGCCCTCGCCTTTTTCGTTGCCCGGATACCAGTTTTGAACAGTTGAGTACTTGATCTCGGCATCATCGAGCACAATGAGTTCCACTACGGCTGCATGCATCTGATTTTCATCACGCATAGGCGCTGTGCAGCCTTCTAGATAGCTCACATAAGAACCTTTATCTGCAATGATGAGTGTGCGCTCAAACTGCCCGGTCTCTTGTTCGTTAATGCGGAAATAGGTCGATAGTTCCATCGGACAGCGGACACCCGGCGGGATGTAGACGAATGAACCGTCACTGAAGACAGCAGAATTCAACGTTGCGTAAAAATTATCCGTAACCGGAACGACGCTGCCTAAATATTTTTTTACGAGTTCGGGATGGCTGTGAACCGCCTCTGATAGCGGACAGAAGATCACACCAGCTTCAGCTAATTTTTCCTTGAAAGTAGTTACTACCGACACGCTGTCAAAAACAGCATCAACAGCAACGCCAGCCAACATCATTTGCTCTTCAAGAGGAATACCAAGCTTGCGGTAAGTCTCTAGTAAATCGGGATCCACTTCATCGAGGCTCTTAGGACGATCTTCAAAAGACTTGGGCGCGGCATAATAGTATGCATCTTGAAAATCTATGGGGGGGTATTCAACTTTTGCCCAGTCAGGCTCAGTCATCTCAAGCCAACGTTGAAATGCGGCTAGGCGCCATTCCAATACCCAATCCGGTTCACCTTTCTTAGCGGAGATGAAACGGATGGTGTCCTCGTTAAGCCCTTTTGGGGCTTTTTCGGATTCAACATCTGTGACGAAGCCATACTTATATTTTTCTTGCGCCAGGCTTTCTGCGTCATCAAATTTATCTTGGACATTATTCATTTTAGCGGGTCAATCCTTAAGCAACTTGCGCACTATCTGCTTTGCGTTTCACTAACCGATCATACATAGTAATCCAAGCCTCAATAAACTGATCTATGTCAGAATTTGACGTACACCAACCGGTGCTGATCCGAATAGCGCAGGCGGCGATCTCGTCGTCATACCCCATCGCCCCGAGGACATGAGAGCCAGATACTTTGCCCGACGAACAGGCAGAACCGGCACTAACGCAAAATCCGGCAAGATCAAGCGCCATCACCTGGGTTTCGCCGAGCACGCCCGGAAGTGCTATGCATAATGTATTGGGGAGGCGATCAGCCCCCAAAGCAGGCACGACGACATCCGGAGCGACATTAATAATTGCCTCCTGCATATGATCGCGAAGACGACGGACTTGGTCTTTGTTTTCGACGCACTGAAGTGCCGCCTCCGCAGCGGCACCGAAGCCAGCAATACCTGCCACATTCTCCGTCCCAGATCTGCGACGATTTTCTTGTCCGCCACCCACTAAAAGAGCCTCGATATCTAATCCATCTTTAACAATGAGAGCCCCAACGCCCTTTGGCCCGCCGATCTTGTGCGCTGAAAGGCTCGCAAGATCAACGCCGAGTGCGGTCAAATCCACGGGGATTTTTCCAACTGCTTGCACCGCATCGCAATGAACATACGCGCCGCGCGATTTGGCAAGTTCAACAATTTCGGCCACTGGTTGAATTGCACCGGTCTCGCCATTGGCAAGTGCAATAGAAATAAGGGCTTTTTCCGATTCAGACGCAAGCAACTTGGAGACACTTTCGATGTTAATAACACCCTGCTCCGTACACGGCATCAATTGATAATCCAGCCCGCTGGCTTTTGCTGCTTCTTGAACAGATTCGTGATCGATTGAGCCGATGTAAAGTTTGGTCGCACCAAATGACTTAGCCCCCATGATCAACGCTTGATTGTTTGCCTCTGTAGCACCACTGGTAAACACGACAGATTTCGGTGATACGTTTACTAGCTCACCCACGTTTTGGCGAGCCTGCTCAATTGCGGCACGGGCTGAGCGACCAGCTGTGTGGACAGAAGACGGATTCCCCTCAGCATCAAAAGCTGCAATCATAGCTTCGCGGGCATTGGGCCTGAAAGGCGCCGTTGCGTTGTAATCGAGATATATCCACTGGTTGATCATGAGTATAAATGCCGATGCTTAGGGTATGATCGCGGTAAGCCCAGTTTTGATGTTTATCGGCTCGGGCTCAAAATCAACAAAGCTATCAATTTGGGGTTCATTTCTTGCGGCGCTATTTATCCGTTTTTCAGCGACATCTTGCAACGATACAGAACTCAAAAAATTCTGAATATGACGTCCCATCTCTTCCCACAAATCATGTGTGACGCAACGGCTGCCAGTACCTGTGCATCCGATGGGCGAACCCGCTTTACATCTCGTCGCCGATATTTGCTCATCGACGGCTAAAATGATGTCAGAAATCCGAATTTCCGATGCTGGACGCGATAGACGATAACCACCGCCAGGTCCGCGCATACTGCAGACCAGCTCGCCCTTGCGCAGTTTAGCAAATAATTGCTCGAGATAAGAAAGTGATATTTCCTGGCGACTGGCGATGTCAGCCAATGTAATTGATTTGTCAGATGCTTCTCTTGCGAGATCAACCATCGCCATTACAGCGTAACGCCCTTTTGTGCTCAACCTCATCGCGACCTCCAAACATTGTTTTATTTTAACGCTCAAATTGCCAATTAACTCATCGGTAATACTTGCCAAACGGGCGTTGACTTGTGTTATGACGTGCGCCCGATGCACAGGTACCAAAGCAACGAATGTCTATAATCAAGCATTAGCACCAGAATGTATTGCTATGGTTGCGGCAAAGTCTAAATTTCTTACTAATTTAGTCAAGAATTATTTGGGGTAAATATTGATACTTCTAGGCGTATCTGAGTTTTAACTGACATGTTAACTAGGTTATTAGGCGTAAATGCGTGAAAACAAAGGAAGAAAAGTAACTCTATGCCAGAAGTAATCTTCACTGGCCCGACCGGCCGCCTTGAAGGCCGATATCAGGCTGGCAAGGAAGCGAATGCTCCCATTGCCATGGTTCTTCACCCGCATCCTCAATTTGGCGGCACCATGAACAACAAGGTTGTTTATGACATGTTTTACGCCTTCCAAAGACGCGGTTTTGCCACGCTACGC
>JAJFIN010000043.1 GCA_021774955.1 Alphaproteobacteria bacterium
TCAGCCGATCCTTTCGTATCAGTCCCCGATTACGGCTCGCCCAGCGTGATTCAACGCGTGCGGATCAAACGCAATTTACGGTTAAGCCGTCGATACGCATCAACTATATTCCATCACGACTTTTTCAACTGGATTTGGAAGTGGGCGGGGAATGGATACGTACAAAAAATATACTCGGTAAGGAAACGATCAAGGGATACTATTTTATTGGTGGGTACCGATTGGATTTCTAGTTGGTTGGAGAGCACAGGATTTTATAGCGGCTTCGTCACATTATTGAACCGCAATCGCGTGCGCCGAGTCATATTGCCAAACAAGAAGATGCGAGTTTTCTGCTCGAGGGTTCTTCCTACAGCCAGAGCCATGAAGCCGGGAAAGCTTCGATTCCTTCAGAGCAGCGCCGTAAGTCGCAAGTTTGTCAGAGACGAAAGCATCAGGGATAAAGCCCTTCTTCTTCACCAATCTGCGCCTCAGTTTGAGTGCGGCTTGTTTGTTTCTCCGGGATTGAACCAGAATATCCAGCACTTCGCTTGTCCTTTTCGGCAGTCCGCCATAGATACATACGCTTGCCGTTAATGGACACGAACGCTTACGTCAAGGCGCCAGCGAGCCTTTGATCGAGAGGGTAGGATAATCGCGGGCGGAAATCGGTATCGGGCATAGGAAATCTATTGCATTTAATAGCCTTACGACACCACTGGCGATCGGTCACGGAGTTATCGTGACAATGTCTGTTGAGCATTGAATTGATGTCATAAATACTTATCTATATATAGATAGGTTTGTTCTGAGAGGATGCTTAATCGCCGCGTCTTAACAATTGGATCTTTTATGCTCAAAAACGTGGTGTTTCTCAGAAGCGGTATCTTGCGGCGTCTACTTGTTGTTGCAACGATTTTTTCATCTGCTTTTTTTCATGTGATCGTATTTGCACAATCACAAGCCGACGATTTATCGGAGGCCATTCGACTACGTTTTGATGCCACACAGGAATTATCAAATATCGTAGTAGGCGAAGACACTCTGTATGCCAACAGAGCCTTGCGTGTTTTTTATGAGCACCGTGGCTTTCGCAACGCGTGGACTGTTAACGGTCGGCCGATTGCAAAACTGGAGGAATTGATCGTCGCGGTTCGAGGCGCCTATACCGATGGTCTTAACTCTGAAGACTATCACCTTCGCGCTTTGCTTGCCTTAAAAAGCGCGCTGGAACGGCCACAGATCATAGGATCTCAAAGAGACAACTTACTGGTGGATCTGGATTTGTTGGCGAGCGATGCATTCTTAATGCTGGGGTCGCACTATCTCGCCGGTCGCGTGAACCCTGAAAACTTCGATTCAGAGTGGTTTGCGAACCGGCCACAAATTGATATGACTAAATTTTTGGAAGATACGCTCATTAAGAAACCCGTCGACGCGGTGCTGGCTGCTTTGCTACCTCAACAAAGCGGCTATCAGGAATTAAAAAGCGCCCTTGCACAATTGCGCGGTGTGGAGAATAAGACCAACTGGCAAGTGGTTGCGGGCGGCCCGGTTCTCAAGCTTGGAATGGACGATGGAAGAATCGCAACCCTTCGAGAGCGGCTTAACGCAGAGCCCGATTTGATCGACGGCGACCCAGTGGTTTCCGTTAATGCCTCGGTTTTTGACAAAGACCTGGAACAGGCTGTGATCAAATACCAAACGCGATTGAATTTGACTGCGGATGGCGTTGTCGGTCTCGAAACGCTTAAAGAACTTAACAAGCCCGTTGGAGCGCGCATCAATCAGATTATCGTAAATTTAGAGCGCTGGCGCTGGCTGCCTGGATCGCTTGGAAAGCGCTACATTCTGGTGAATATTGCTAATTTTGAGGTCAAACTCTTTGAAAAGGAAAAGGAGATTTTTCAATCACCAGCCATTGTCGGACGCACGTATCGCCGCACACCGGTTTTTAGCGGCTTGATGACTTATATAGTTTTTAACCCGAGTTGGAATGTGCCCCCCTCAATTGCTCGTAACGACAAACTCCCGCTCATCAAAAAGGATCCAAATTATTTGGTGCGGGAGGGCTTTGATTTATTGTTGGGCTGGGGCGCAGAGGAGGTGAAGGTTGACCCGGCAACGGTCGATTGGTCACAGATCTCCAAGTCGAATTTTCCCTATAGATTACGGCAACGGCCGGGCCCCAGGAATGCATTGGGCCGTATTAAATTTATGTTTCCCAATCGGTTTAATGTCTATCTTCATGACACCCCAACACGCAATTTATTTAATAATACAAAACGTGATTTTAGTTCAGGCTGCATTCGCATAGCTAAGCCTTTCGATTTAGCCTACTCGCTTCTTGAAGGCCTTGAGGGTTGGAAAAAGGAAATGATTGATCAGGTTGTGGAATCGGGGATTGAGCAGACGGTGATGCTCTCCGAGCCTATCCCGGTGCATATTCAATATTGGACAGCGCTTCCCGACAAAAAAGAGGGTGTCAGATTCCTCGCCGACGTCTATAATCGTGACCATCTTGTTCTTGAGGCTCTGAATTCACCACCTCCCAGTCTGGAATGAGTTGTTACGGATTGGGGATTAAGGTGAGTGAGATGGAAAGTGTGCTAAATTGAGAAAATAGAGCAGATTCAATGGAATAAGCTATTCGGGAGATTCTGCTCTACTTCGTTAAAACAGATCCACTATATTGCCTGATCTTCAATGACGAAACTGCTATAACGTATTCTACAGGTTGTGATATATGACCTTCTACCAAAGACACATACCACAATGGTTAGCGATCAGTATATCGATCATTTCTCTTATGGCCCCGCCATCGATTGAAAAAGCCTTGAGTGCTGCCCCGCAGCAAACGGCAAAGCTACAATTGCCTCATAATCGTATTATTAACTCTGTCAAACGAGCAGGTATGCGGCCTGCTATCGTCGAGTATGTGCTTGATTATTATCAACGCAATTTCGACAGAATAGAAAACCGCAGGTATATTACGATCATTGACTATTCGAAGCATTCAAGCGAACAGCGGATGCTAATCATCGATACTCAAACGGGCCAGGTTGGGTCCTATCTGACAGCACACGGCAAAAACTCTGATCCAGACAATGATGGCCGCGCCACTATATTTTCCAATGAACCGGGATCCAAGACGACATCCCTCGGGTTCTATCTGGCGTCAGAAACTTATGTCGGCCGCCATGGTTTGTCCCTTCGACTGGACGGGCTGGAAACATCTAATGATAACGCGCGAAAGAGAGCCATTGTGATACATGGAGCAGCTTATGTTTCAAACAAGGCAAATAGAGCGGGCCGCAGTTGGGGCTGCCCGGCTATACCGGCTGAGTTGGCTCAGACCGTTATCAATAAGCTGAAGGGTGGCAGTCTGCTGTTCGCCTATCATCCATCTTTCTATGCAAAATTGACCCGTTCTCCTGATTCAGATTCTTAGCCAAAACGACTTTTTCTACAAGGTTGAATATAGCAAGACGCACATCTGATGGAGAACGGACAATGAGCCATCCCAGAAAAATTATTTTACTGTTTCTTTCCGCTGTTGTTCTCATTTTCGTTATGCAGAATCTGACGATTGTTGAAATTGACTTTCTCTTTTGGAGCATGAGAGTACCAAGGGCACTTCTCATCTTTCTCGTTTTTGTGATTGGCGGCGCTGTAGGCTTTCTCATTGATCAGTCAACCACACAATCCAGCGACCACGAACGCGAATAAGGACCGCTATGTCCATCAGGGTTGTGACTATCATTGCCGAAGCGGCGCAAATGGACACATTGCGCGCCATTGCGGATCAGCACAATGCGATTGATTTTTGGTCCGGATCCGCAGATGCGGCAGGCCGGCAGACACTTAGCATTCTGATC
>JAJFIN010000421.1 GCA_021774955.1 Alphaproteobacteria bacterium
CTCATATCTATTGGGATATTTGTAGCGGTCTAGATGTTCTTTGAACGAATGTTCGCATTGTTCAACCAATTTGATCATTGCTTCTTGCGAACCTAACTCCGGCTCAAGCCAATGTCCGGGATCGTCTTGCGATAGAGCCCAGAGCATGATGTCGAGGCTTTGTTCTAAAACCGTGCCGTCTTGCAGAATGAGAACAGGGACTGTGGCTTTTGGTGAAACTGATGTCATTTCAATCGGTTTGTCTCGCAACAACACTTCCCTCAGAGCACAGGTCTGACCGCTGACACTCAAAGCCATGCGCGCGCGCATAGCATAGGGACAGCGTCTAAATGAGTAGAGGATCGGATATTCATCGCGGTTATTTACAGACATTCTCGGTTGATCCATCATGGGCAGCTGATGCGGGCGGTTTAGGATGAGGTTGTGCACTTGCGATCTGTTTAGCATATCTGTCCGCGATCGACCAAACGGTAGGAGGATTGATTGGCCTACAATGAATTCATGCGATTACTGGATGAGCCGGTCGCATCACAGAGCGAAGAAGCAGCACTCAAAGCCGTCGCCCATCTTTACCACGCGTATTTTACGGGGCTTATTCTTCATGTTGCACTGAAAGCTGGTGAGGAGACGGCAGGCAATTGGAGCTTTCGCGTATTTCGACGATTGCACCATGAGAAGTTTCTATCAAGCTTTGAAAAACTTGGTCTCTCCAGCGATACACATCCGGTTGCGGCAGCCAAGTACCATTATCTGTCAAACTCCGTTGGCGGTGTTGAAGTCGAGTTCATGCCCGAGAGTGAAACAAAAGCATGGGTGCGGTTTTGTCATTCGAGATGGCTTTATGACGGCACGGCTTTGTGCGGGGTTCCTGAATCTGTGTCGCATGGATTTTTAAAGGGATGGTACGGTCATAATGGGGTTTCCCTTGGCAATGATCGGATGGGCTTTGTTTGTGTGAGCCAGGACATGACTGCTGAAATTGGGTTGTCAGGTTATTTCAAAGTGTTTGACCATGTTCTGGAGGAACATGAGCGCTTGCAATTTTCTCCTGGAGAACAGCCACCGCCCTTTGATCTTGATAAAGCGCCAAAGCTTGATGCCAGCGTGTGGCCGCGATTGCGGCTTTTGAAAGCTAATCGTAACTACGCCATGGACTATGTTCGCGTTGGATTGATTGAGCTTGAAAATGAATTGGGTGTCGACAAAGCGACGGAAATTTCAGGCCATGCGGCGGCACTGATCGGTCGACAATTGTACCGAGACTTGCAGCGTCATATGGGATTTGATCGGGATGCGGAAGATACAGAAAGTTTTGTTCACTTCTTCAGGCGCTTGACCCAAGCGAGCGGAGACTCAGTAAATCAGAGTGGATTATCTCAGAGCGGGTGGCGCCTCATGAACGGAGAATCCACTGTATCCTCTTCAACATTTTCCGCGTGGGCAAGATTATGGGAGGGGATGGCTTCAGTACACAATCGATTCCTGGCTTTCAATCTTGTGCAAGGGTTTGAAACAGCATCACAATCAGATGCAAATTTTGAATGGCGATTTGTTTGGAGACGCGTGTAGAGCAAGTCGGGCCATCCTAGTGTGATTTTTTGTATACCGCACCGATATGGCGTTCGCCGCGTTTGTTAGCAAGCTCCATTTGACGTTGACGTTCCTGAAAGCGCTTTCTCTGTTCGTCGCTTTTTTCATTGTAGCATTTGGGGCAGGAAACGCCGGGCGTAAAATGGGGTGACGCTTTGTCTTGATCGTCAATCGGATGACGGCAAGCGTGGCATAAATCGTAGGGGCCGAGTGCGAGCCCATGACCAACAGACACACGTTCATCGAAAACGAAGCACTCACCTTCCCAGAGGCTTTCTTGGGAAGGCACGGTTTCCAAATATTTTAAGATCCCACCTTTGAGGTGGTAGACTTCGTCAATGCCCTCGTTCTTGACAAAAGCTGTCGCTTTCTCGCAGCGAATCCCGCCGGTGCAGAACATGGCAACTTTGGTCTTCCCGGCAGACATGCCCAACGGTTCTTTGTTGGCTCGAAACCACTCGGGAAATTCTCGAAACGTCGTGGTCTTGGGATCAATGGCGTCTTTGAATGTTCCGATGCCCACTTCATAATCGTTGCGCGTATCAATCAAAATGACATCAGTGTCTGAGATCAGTTCGTTCCAATCTTCAGGTGCGATATATTTACCTACCGAAACATTTGGATCCGTATTCGGAATCCCCATCGTTACGATTTCTTTTTTCAATCGCACACGCATACGGTGAAACGGATTAACGCGGGCAAACGATTCTTTGTGCTCGATATCGGCGCAACCGGGGATTCGCCGGATATGCGCCAAGACATCATCAAGGCCTTGGCGAGACCCGGCGATGGTTCCGTTAATACCTTCGGACGCTAACAGTAAAGTGCCGGTCAAATGTGCGTTATTACAGGCCTCGAGGAGGGGGCTTTGAAAGGTTTCAAAGTCCGGCAGCGGCGTGAATTTATAGAGCGCTGCAACCAAATATTTTGGCTGTTTTTCAGGCTTTTTTGAGTTCATGACGAATAACAGGTTATCAAACTTTTGACATTTCAAGTGGTTCTTAACCTCCCTCCGCTCAAATATCAAATATGCTGATTTGTCACATCGCCCTCTAAGAGAGTTGACGAAATACTCAGACAAGGTATCAAGGCACTAATGAGTTCAGTCGAAATGCATAATCCAACCGAAGAGTCGCGTGAGGACAAATCCGTCTTGCCGGAAAACGCCACTAATGTTTCCCATCACGACTTCGGAAACGAGCTGAAGCGTATTGCTCAAAACTTGGCAATCAGATGTGCCGACTATCGCGGTGCTATTCCTAAACGCGCTATTTTTCAGATCCTCAACACTCTTGTTCCATTCTTGGTCATGAGTGGACTAATGATGTGGGGTGTCGGCAGGGCCTATTGGCTGACCGCATTGCTTCTCCTACCCACGGGTGGATTGCTGGTTCGTCTTTTCATCATCCAACATGATTGCGGCCATCGTTCGTTTCTAAAGAAGCGCTGGACCAATGACTGGCTCGGTCGCTTTATTAGTCTGATCACGGTCACGCCTTATGATTATTGGCGTCGTGCCCATGCAGCTCATCACGCAACTTCCGGAAACCTTGATCGACGCGGGCGGGGTGATGTCACCACGCTGACGGTAAATGAATATCTATCTGCGACTTGGTTCCGTCGGTTTTCATATCGGGTCTATCGCCACCCGCTGATTATTTTCCTGATTGGGGGTCCGCTTCATTTTCTTGTGCTGCAAAGATTTCCGATTTGGATTTCGTTTCCATTTCGCGAAACATGGCGCAGCGTCATGTCTTTGAATATCGCACTGGCCTTTATCTATGTTCCGCTTATTATGTTGGTCGGGCTCAAAGCTTTTTTGATTGGATATCTGCCTATCATTGCTGTGGGGTCGTGGATTGGTGGCTGGTTGTTCTTTGTGCAGCATCAATATGAGAGCACGACCTGGACCAA
>JAJFIN010000422.1 GCA_021774955.1 Alphaproteobacteria bacterium
GTCCTACGATCAGAAAACGAGTGAAGCACGCGGTGATGACGATAAAGGGCGTCACACAACCACATCCCGTTCATTTCATCGATTACCCATGGGGGGATGGTTGATCGACACACCTGGCATGCGGGAACTTCAGATCACTGATCTGAGAAGGGGTCTGAACAGTGTTTTTTCAGATATTGAAGCACTTGCCGATCAATGTCGGTTTTCAAACTGCAGCCATGAAACTGAACCAGGCTGCGCAATCAAAACTGCCATTGAGGAAGGAACGTTGGAAGTCGATAGACTAAAGCGGTATCACAAATTACTGAGGGAAGAACTCTACAACAGTGAAACTTTGGCCGAACAACGTGCACGGACAAGGTCCTTCGCCAAAATCGTAAGATCATCACAAAAGATCAGGAGAAGTCTCACGGGAAAAGATTAAAATTCACATCGCAACCATAAACGGACGCCCTCGACGCAGAGACCTGATCGCAAATCGCGCCGGGTGAAGCATGGTCATCATATCCATCGGTATGGGAAGAACCGTACCGGTAATTTGAGCGGCCAGCACTTCCGCCAACAATGGTGCCGTGACAAATCCTCTCGAGCCGAGCCCTGCCAACAAGAACAGGTTTGGAAAATAAGGCGCACTTGTATAGCGATCGGTGGGTCGGCCGTGATGGAGGTCATCGTAAACTTGATTATAGGTGCGCACATCCGGTACCGGGCCGCACACCGGTAAGTAATCTTGAGTAACAGATCTCAAAGAGGCCCGTCCAGAAGGCGTTGAATTGGGGTGCGCAAAATCCAACCCGAACCGCTCCTTTGCTTTACTCAAATTTTGCTGCTCGTTAAGCGCTGATAACATCGCCCATTTGTCTGTCCCAAAGTCGTTCCACCGCTCAAAAGTCGAACCAACAAGGTGGCGATGTTCTCCATCAATCATTATCGGAGGCGTAACTTGCGCCCCTCCTGTGAGCACAGTTTTGAGGTCGGCACTTTCACTTGTTGGAAGGGCAGTTGAAACTTGCCCGCGTTTTGCAACAAACGGCACGCCATCACATTGTTCAAAATTGAAGGTGTGAGGTCCGGCGGCAATTACTGTTGCATCTGCTTCATAAATAATCTCGGCAGCTTGCCCCAATAGCTGCCAGACCTCCCCCGACAGCTTCAATTGCCTCACCGTACAATCAAAATGGCACTCAACGTCCGCCATCAATTCGTTGAGTATCGCAGCCGGTCGTACGCACCCGGACTTGGGAAACCACAAACCATCACGCTCAAGGGGAATGCCGGCAATCTCAGATACCCTTTTTGAATGGACCCGTTCCATCCAATCCGCGGGCATTACCGCCAACTCAGCACATTTGTCATAGCGAATTTTATCCGCATCATCGCGATCAACTTGCAACAGGCCACCCGAATACGCCCATACATCTGGATTGCTTTGAGCTATGTCAGAATATAGTTGGATTGCGTGGAAAAAAGAGCTGGTGAAAAACTGTCCTTCCAATCCTCCGTCTGCCGACAATCGAGGATTAAGCGATGCCGCCGGATTACCAGATGCACCCCGACCTGCCGATTTTCCGGTATCGAATACGTGAGCAGAAAAACCCAAACTTTTCAGAGACGCAGCAACAGACAGACCAGCGATTCCAGCTCCAATAATGGCGATGCGAGCCTTTTGTTTCACTGGCTTAGGTGTGGCATACCAGGGTGGAATATTACTCCGACCCACATGGGGGGACTTCAAATACCCTTGCAGCATATGGCGTTTTTTGCCAAAGCCCGGCCGCCGCTCCATTTCAAAACCAACCGCGGACAAACCCCGCCGCACAAATCCAGCCGACGTGTAGGTAGCAACGCGCGCACCCGGTTTTGAACGGTAAGAAATGGCTTGAAAAATCTCATCAGACCACATCGATGGATTTGATTGAGGGGCAAAACCATCCAAAAACCAGGCGTCTACGTCACCAATCAATTGCGAAAGAAGTTTGGCGCCATCACCATAAAGCAGTGTTAGAGACACCCTGTTATCGTCAAACCACATTCGGTGTACACCAGCTTGATGTGGCGGCAACGCAACACGCAGTTTTTGACTGAGCTCACTGATGGTTGGGAAAAGAGAATGCGCTTTGGCCATCGCCTGAGAACCCAGCGGATGCGCCTCCACGGAAATAAAATGAAGCCGCTCTGACCGCTGCTGGCTTGAACGCCACAATTCCCAGGTCGCTAGAAAATTCAACCCAGTGCCAAATCCCGTTTCACCGATCGAAAAGTTGTCGTACCCGCTCCACACATCCGGTGCCCCTATCCCCGTGAGGAAAACATGCCTGGATTCATCCAAACCACCTTCACGCGAGTAGTAACTGTCACCATATTGTTGGGAGACCGGGACCGAACCATCCCAATCAATATCTGCGGCACCAAGAATCATTGAGGCCCTTCACCGTTATGGCAAAGGGCCTCTGTGACACGGTATGCAACCGCAGTCAATTCTTGGGACTAATCGTAGAAAAAGCTCGGTCTATTTTCCTGCTCTATCGCGCAAGCTTTGAACCATTTTTTCCAACGAACTTTCCAAGTGACCAATTTCATCCGTAGACAAATTACTTGAGGCAATGCCGTTTACTTCTGGCACGTAAGGGAGAAGCTGCGATGCGAGCTGCTCTCCTCGTTCTGTCAGATAAACATTGACCCGTCGAATATCACCTGGATCGCGGACTCGACGAACGAGGCCAACACGTTCCATTCCTTGAAGTGTCGTTGCAGTTGTTGGCTCACGCATGCCAACGCGGTGACTGACTTCTCTTTGGCTCAAGCCTTGCTCTTCCCATAACACACGAAGGAAATGCCATTGGCCAATACTCACGCCATGTTGTTTAATACGTTTTTCCAATGTCCGACTGAGCAATCGATGCGCATCACGCACTAACACCTCAAATCGATCACTCAAATGCCCACCGATATCACCGGTTGGCATTGGTTCTACCTCAGCAGCAATCATACTTACTCTCCGTGGCTCTACACAAAGGAACCCACAAAATTGACGCATTTGAACACACGCCTAGCGTTTGTAGATAACCCTTGTCTTACAGTTTGCACCTCACCTGTTGACGCGTCTGTTGCTAACTATCCTAAAAGAACAATCAGCAACCCCCTTCAGCGAACATACAGAGATGCGGCTCTTGCGCCTTTCAGCGACTTTGAATTAGTTTAGATTTAAATCGAAAGATTACAAAGAATAAATTAACGTCGCTGACTGACTATTAGCCATGGAACAAATATTCAGCGTTTTATTGGGTCACGAATACACATATTTATATTATGGTATTAAGAAGTGTTCTAATCATTCCCCATGTTATTGATAATAGGCTCAATAAATTTAGACCCGGAATAATGTCTTTCCAAATGTCACCCAAACCATCCGTAATTCGATCATGTGAGAAACGTACACCTCAACAACTAGACTCGAAAATCCAATAAAGCCGGACGTTTGAGCTACCCTACACATGGCACTAGAGGCGAATAAAGAACCTCGCAAATTTATACGATTGTCATATCAGAATTTCTTTCACCACAATCAGTTCAAATTTTTTGCGTAACAAATTGTGTATTTGGTTCGCCCGAGTGTTCGTGAAAATATACCCATAATACAATTAGGGAAACTAGGAGAAACAAATTTGCGCAACACCAACAAATTAAAATGCGATTTTATGCGTAGCGGCTAATCCGGACCAAAACGACTCCAAATAAAGCACAAATTTGAATTTCGAATCTCTTAGCACCCCCCAATGCGGACTGCTGCTACGCGTGTTCACGCACTTGCCGGGGTTCATATATAGAGCGATGCATAACTGACATGACCAACCGTTCTCCGCTCCATATCGTGACATCTAGATCGACAAATCTGTGGCCTTTGTGTTCGTAAGCTTCAATGACGCGGCCGCGGGTGGCAAAACTCTCACCAACTTTGAGCGTCGACCAATGTTTGACGTGGCTCTCCACATGGATCCACGGTCCCAGCAAAACATTATCTTTCAAAATTGAATTCGCGCGACGCAATAAGAACCCCGAATGAGCCACCTGGTGTTTGCGATAAAGCGGCAGCTGGTCACGCACGTCTTGAAGATAAGTCTGAGCGACATCTTCTGTAAGCACTTCCTCAAACGAACCCATTATTTTATCCGACGGCAACAGCGCAGGAGCCGCCGGTTTTCGGTCTTCGAGTGGGGGTAAATCCGCCTCCGGAAAGTCGATAAGACGAGGTTGGTCTTGAAAGGAATGTTTTAAAGAAGCCGCGCCCTCGGCACATTCCTGCCCAGCGCTCGTGAGCCGCAATTTCATATGCCCATCTGGTCCGTCTTCCACCA
>JAJFIN010000423.1 GCA_021774955.1 Alphaproteobacteria bacterium
CATTGGAACGCGGTGACGCTTATCTTTCCGTGGGACAGGTTGAAAGCGCGAAAAACCAGTACGAAACGGCTATTGCCCGTGAACCGTATAGCCGAGCTGCTCTTGATGCTTCCAGACAGCTTCAAACTCTAACTCTGACCTGCAGCATCAAAGACGACCGTCTGAACCGCACTGCTAATCCCTTCAACCGCGACCGCGTTCACAATGAAGTTGGATGGCGCCGGATACAGCAAGCGCTGAAAGCACTCGGGTATTACACCGAATATGTAGACGGTAAGCCTGGTCCGAATACGCGTCGCGCCATTCGTTCATTCCAAAGCCAAGAACTAAACATTGATGATACTGGTCATCTAGATGCCGATCAGATTGTTGAACTGGTTTGCTCAGCTGCTCAAGATGTACGCGACGCTGAATCGCAAATCCAATTGGGCATGATGTACGCCCGCGGCATTGGTCTCAATTGCAATACTTCAGCAGCCCACGCATGGTTCCAAAAAGCGTCCGACCAAGGACATCCGACAGCGCTTTACAATCTAGGTTTGATGTACCTCGATGGCTTTTATGATCGCGACACCAGGCGTAGCAATGCTCGAAACGGCAATGGTCCACCAACGCCCCCGAGAAAAATACAAGACACCGAACTGGCCCGCGGTTATTTCCGCGAAGCTCGTGATCGCGGCCATCCCTATGCCGAGCAAATATTGGCGTCGATGCCAGCGGCCGGTCAAACATCAAACAACATGAAAAACAATCGCGAGCGCATAATAGGGTGTGTCGATTATGCAGCTGAATCGGCTGTTGAAAATTATCTCGTGTCCAGAATGGTCGATATCAAAGCCCTCTCAGATTCCATGAGCGCACTTCATGAAGTAACCAATCACGGTCAACAATGTAAATTATACCGCTCAAACTATGATGGCACTGCCCATAACATTGTAGACGTTGAGATATTAGCTCACTCGACCAGCAACTCTGTTACCACACAGAATGGCGACAGCAGTTCTGGAAGGGCTGATACAGAACAAGCCGGTAGCTACACACCAACTAATTCCGGTAGCCACCCTATTTCGTCAGCTTTTGGCACAACGGAAAATACAACCCGGTTCGTCGCGATAAATAACTATGTTTCTTTAGCCAAGAACATCGCAAGAAATACCGGTGTGTTCCAAAGTGAAAACGATTTTATGTCCTATCTTAAGAATATGGGACAAGCAGCAAACCAAATCAAAGATGATCCCAGTCGCGTTCAACTTTCGACTTTGCACAGACTGCAAACCGAATTTGAGCGTGCACACGATCGTTGCGCAGATTCTTTCAGCGGAACGTTCATTGAGCAAGTAGCGCACAAAGATTGATGATGGAAAATTCACCACGCCATAATATGAAAACGAGTTTAAGGGGTCGCGCGATCCGGCGAATGACGCAATGGACCACAACCTCAATTGTCGCATGCAGTACGGTTTTGTCCCTCAATTTTGCTGCAGCACAGGTCTACAACAATGAAGACCCCAATGCGACCAATCCCAATAGTCAATATTCCAGTGACAAGCCTGCGTCTTTTTCCGATTGGACACCTCGCAAATCTCGCATGACGTATGAAGCAGAGCATCTCCAACCAGGTGGAGCTAAAGGCACCGGAGATATTGCTGGAGGCCGTAATCGCCATGCAACTTGCGCTAATCTGGGATCTTTTTTTGGTCCTAAAGGACACGCGCAACCAGGTGACACTATCCTGGTTTATCCAGATGAGCTCGTCGGAAAAATCGAACGTTATATTTCCAAGACAGGTTTGGCGAAGAACAGTGCTGCCTTGAACAAACTAATCAGCAACACTTCTGCAAACACTGCATGTTCGCTCAGTTCGGTCGTGATCGACACACCAGTAACGGTGACACCTGCAACCATCCTAGGTGACTACCCGGAAATCAATAGCTGGAAAGATGTTTCAGCCATCATCGACGCACGTTTAGCTGCGCACCACATGAAGGTACATTGTCTCTCGCAGACATCTGCGTGTTTCACAGTGAAATTGCCCGGCGATCAGGCAGCGATCATTAGAGGTTTTCATTTCTCCACCAACAACCAAATTTTGTTGCGACCTTATATCGAAGTTGTCGAAGGTGGCGCGGCATTGGTCGCGAACATATTCAATGGCCAAAGAACTTGGGATGATTTCGGCACGCGTCCCACTGCCATTGTTGCACTGGGACGTTCGCTCAAACTCCTGAACAATACGCTGATCACACCACAATACGGATTGGCGCTCTACCCTCCACAGCCTGGTTTGTCACGTGCCGGTGAACCAGATTTCCTCATACAAGGAAATATTTTCAGCCAGTATCACGCCCAAGCTATTTCAATTAACACGGTGCTGATCAATGGTGCACCCAGCGCACCGTTGCCAAGTGTCGGCATTGCCGACAACGCCTTTGTCGGAGGCAGCTCCGGTTATGACGCGGCAATCGTCACCAACGCCGCCAACTCTGTGATCTACGGTAACAAGTTCGCTGGCGGAGCCTATCATATTTCTTTAGGGCGAGGTGAAGCACGAGTTGAACGAAACTACTTCTTGGCATCCGGCGAAAGTGCAATCGTCTTCAGGGCACCCGTGTTTGCTCTTATTCGCGACAACCTCTTCGACCTCAATGCCAAGGTAATTTATGACGGCATCGCCAACTTGTTTGCTGGACGCTCGTCTCATCCAAGTTTCAATGTTTGCCGACGCCAACCGTTCCAGTCTTTCGGAATCGGCAAGGGTCACTTTAAGCAAAACGTCTATTTGACACATCCGATACCCGAACCACCGAGCCGAGCTGCCGTAGATTCTTCGGCTGCACCTGAACCAGCAATCACGGGGCAGAAATCCAACTTCTTCTTCCGCATCGGAAAATCCAAGGCTAAACGCAGCTTCAACAAGCGAGCAAAACAATACATTGCCTATGAAGGAGATTTGCGCCATCGCGTATTGGATCAATGGGATCTCGATCCAATCCCTCTCCAAGACAATCGCCAATGGCGAGATCTCAACCACTATTATTATTGCTTGAACTACTCAGATATCTATGAAGTGAAATAAAAGCCACAGCTTCATAATTTGTTCTATCATGGTTCGCTTTAGTAGTTGGTGTCTGGTTGAAATCTCATGGTGCGCCACACACTCAGCACAATGTAGTAGAGCCCCAGTGACACCCACAGACCGTTCAATACTGAGTTGCTGTTAGGTAACGCAAGCAAGATCGCGATGGTTACAGCGAGCCATACCGCTGAGACAATAAAGGTTACCTTGCGATAACGCTGCACCCTGATGGGATGAACCGTCTTAATTGGTACAAACGACAACACACTCAATACTATGGCCATCGCTGCTGAAATGTTGGGGTGGACATCGAACACAAACGCGTAGAGCACAGCGATATTCCAAATAGCAGGAAAGCCAACAAAATAATTGTCTTTGGATTTCATATTCCGATTGCAGAACAAATAAAGAGAACTCAATAAAACAAACGCGAGAATCGGCATCGATCCAGATTGAGGTAATAGATCGAATGAATAGGCAAAAACCACCGGGACAAAGACATAAGTCAAGTAGTCAACGACAAGGTCAAGCATCGCCCCATCAAAGGATGGAAGAGTCTCAGTAATGTTGATTGCGCGCGCCAAGGGTCCATCGGCACCATCTATAACCAAAGCAACAACGAGATATAAAAGAGCAGCTCGAGCATCACCCAACGATATCGCGAGAAGCGACAACGCAGCCACAATGGCACCACTCGCCGTCAAACCATGAACGCACCAAGCAACGATGTGCTTTCCTGTCACCACAACCACTCTTTTCCTTCCCCGATGAGCACTCTAAGTGAGAGTGAAGCGATACAATCGTGCATCAGCGCCCTTTTGAGCGCAAGGCACTACAATATATGATTGATTCGCCTAGTTCGATGCTGAGCGAAGCTTGCCGTTCTCATGGCAAGACGATAGATTCTACGCAACACTTGCCAATGATCCATGATCAACATCATTAGATGGGGAGTTATTTCCATGAGCGAAGAAACCAAAGACTTGGTGTTTCGAAGCCAGAAATATGAGCGAGCCGGGTGGGCTCTCTTACTCATCGCATTGGGAATCTACTTTCTGCTTCCTTACTGGAAATTCCCAGAGGGATCCGTGCAGCTTGCTGTCGGCCTCCTGTTGTTAATCTATTGGGTCATCGGTCGCACAATGAACTTTCAACTCACCTCAATATATCTGATCGCAGGGTTGGTTTTTTCAACGCTGGGAGCGATTGAATTTTTCAATCTTCACATTCGCGTCTGGCCGGTGGTTCTGATTGTTGTCGGTGCAGGACTTCTATGGCGTGTCATTACTGAGCGCAAACCGAAATCTCTTGATGAGGGTGCTGACTAGTTTGATTTAGTTGAGGCGCAAGTTCAGCAGATTGAACAACTTATTTTCTCGTTCAAATACATATTCCAGTTGCCGAACGTTGATGGTTTCACAACCCTTAACGCGGAGAAGCTCCACAGACGTGTACAAATTTTCCTGTGGTACATGCAATATCCACTCACCGGTTTCTCCTGACTTGTAAGGAACTGAACCGCCGGTTTGTTTCGCTATTTCATCGACATCTTTGGTCGATATCTTGATGCCTCCAAAACGCACCTCTAAAGTGGCTCGAGCCCTTTCACGCGCGCCAATTCGGTCTAACAGAACACGGGCAATTTCACGCACCGTTTTAGACCATTTTGCCGCAGGGGCTGCGACCAGGTAGGCCTGGCTCTCCAAGATTAATCCATCTTGCAGAACTTTGAGTTGATTGGCTTCAAGCGTCGCGCCCGACGAAGTGATGTCCACGATCACTTCAGCAGACCCCGCCGCAGGTGCTCCTTCGGTAGCTCCAAGACTTTCAACAATCCGGTAATCGACTACACCATGATCAGCAAAAAACTGGCGCGTGATCTCAAGATATTTTGTCGCAACACGGATCGGCTTGTGCTGTTTGGTCCGCATAATCGTTGCGACATCGTTTAGGTCTGCCATAACGTCTACGTCTAGCCAGCTTTTCGGAACTGCAACCACAACATCAGCTCGACCAAAACCTAAGGAGCACAACAACTCCGGCTTAGCTGTCGTGGTCAGTGTTTTTTCCTGTATTAGGTCTTTTCCTGTGATCCCCATATGGATAGATCCATCGCCAAGACCCACGGCAATTTCGCTGGCCGACAAAAATTGAACTTCAACACCCCCAAGTCCTTTAACCGATCCTGTATAATTCCGGTTGTTATTGTGACGCGAAATTTGAAGGCCAGCCTCTGAGAAAAACGAATAGGTGGCGTCCATCAAGCGGCCTTTAGACGGAATTCCAATTGTTAGCACGTCGCTCACGCCATAGATCTCCCGCTATTCAATTGACGCGCTCGCAGTAAACGATCAGGTCGGATCATCGCGCCAACAGCGGGAATATCCTTGTTTGCCCCGAGACGTTTAAGGAGATTATCATAACGCCCACCACCAGCAATTTGAGCATCATCGCCAAGCTCCGGCACACACAACTCAAACACAAAGCCTGTATAGTAATCCATATTGCGACCAAACTCGGTAACGAAGCGAATTCGATCTGATGGGATTCCTGTATCATTGATCTGCTTCATGCGCATTCGCGCATTTGACAAAGTCTTCTCCAACGAGACACCTGCAGCTTTCGTTGTCGCTTCAATTTTGTCGAACACTTGGTTTGGCGTCCCAGAAATATCCAAATAGTCATGGATCAGTTTAACGGTTTCCTCTGGTAAAGCCTCTGCACCCTGATCAAATGCTTTTTCCATAAGTCGGTCAGTAATATCATCCAAACTACGACCACCAATAGGTTCGACGGAAGCCACGTCAAGAAGATCCGAAAGAACTGCGCGGGCTTCACCCTCATCCAGGCCGCCAAGAATACTCAACAAGCCAGGCGCTTCGTCACCCTTGCGCGAAAGCACTTCCAACAGACGAGCAAATTCGTGAGGTCGCCAGAGAGAACGCGCAAGACGACGACGCCATACATCGGGCATATCAAGAACATTGATGAGTTCACTGAAAAGACCTAAGTCACCCATGGTGATATCAAATCCTTGCAGGCCTGCTGCCTCGATGGCAGCCACGGTTAGGCTGAACACTTCGGCATCTTCATCTGGAGTGCTCGGTGCTCCGATCAACTCAATGCCTGCTTGTGGAAATTCGGTTGGCTTGGCAGATTGTGGATTTTGACTTCGAAACGCCAGCCCATGATAGGCGTAACGCGCAACATCTGGCTTTGTACGGTGTTTTTCGAGGTAGGAACGGCAAGTTGGAATGGTCAAATCCGGGCGCAAACAAAGTTCTTTACCGAAAGCGTCGGTAAACACATACGTTCTACGGCGAATGTCCTCTCCTGAAAGTTCAAGAAAGCAATCAGCAGGCTGTAATATCGCCAAATCTAGTGCTTTGTAATCCTTCTTTGAAAACTGAGAATCAATTGCGATCCGCTGCGTTTCCAAATCCACAAGCGTAAGGGTATCAAGGTCCAGAGGTGTGTTCGCCGTCATGGTTCACTCCCCAACCTCGTCATCGTCAAGCATTGATTGAGCACGTGAAACCAGATCTGATCGAGGAACGGAAACCTGTGTCGCCTGACTTTCCCGCCATTCTTTGTTGTCTGATATTTCTCCAGACAATTTTGCCCCGAGGGCGAGATCCTTAAGAGTGACGGTATCATTCGCAAGTTCATCTTCACCTTCGATAACAACAATAGGCGCTTGGCGTTTATCCGCATACTTCATTTGCGCTTTCATCCCGCTGCCACCGAGATAAAGCTCCGAACGAATACCCGCTTGGCGTAGCTCTTGGACCATTTTCTGATATTCAGAAACACGAGCTTGGTCCATAACCAAAACAACAACCGGCCCTCGCAAAGCTTGGTCATCAACCTTGCCCAACGCTTGTAAGGCGGCAAATAACCGGCTAACACCGATCGAACACCCTGTTGCAGGAATTCGCACACCTTTGAAGCGTTCCACCAGCCCGTCGTAACGACCTCCACTACCAACCGACCCAAAGCGCGAAACTTCACCCCCCTCATCAGTTGTTTCAAAGGTCAGCTCAACTTCATAGACCGGACCAGTATAGTATTCGAGGCCACGGACAATGCTTGGATCAAAGCGGATTTGATCGGATCCATAGCCACCTGCCGTTAGCAATGCATCTATTTCTCGCAATTCGGTTACACCAGATTTGCCGGTTTCATTCCCTGCCACGATATCGTCGAGCGCATTGCAAACATCCAAGCGAGCCTCCGCCGTTACCGAAACAAAGCTCATTACTTTTTCTATCTGATCTTCAGAAAGCTCTGCACCTTTTGTGAAATCGCCGGACTCATCTTTACGACCTTTACCAAGTAAGGCACGAACGCCGTTCACACCAAGGCGGTCAAGTTTGTCTATGGCCCGTAGCGCTGTAAGTCTTTGATTATTCGTATCCGGATCATCAAGTGCTATGCCAATCTGCTCAAACACGCCATCAAGGATTTTGCGATTGTTCACGCGCACCTCATAAGACCCACGCGGAATGCCCAGCGCCTCCATGGCGTCACTCAACATGGCACAAAGTTCTGCATCAGCACTCATCCCAGGTGCCGCAACCGTATCCGCATCAAATTGTATGAATTGACGATAACGTCCTGGACCAGGTTTCTCGTTGCGCCAAACGGGACCCACTTGATAGCGCCGAAACGGCTTTGCTAGCCCATCGTAATTTTGCGCGACATAGCGCGCCAATGGCGCCGTCAGGTCGTAACGCAGCGACAACCATTGGTCATCATCATCCTGAAAGCTAAAAACGCCTTCATTGGGGCGGTCTTGATCAGGCAAAAATTTGCCAAGTACATCGGCATATTCGAGCGCTGACGTTTCCAATGGCTCGAAGCCATAAAGCTCATAGACCTGCCGGATTTGTTCCAACATCTGTCGTTGGGCTACGACCTCAAATGCTTTCTCATCGTGCAATCCACGTGGCAAGCGTGCTTTCGGGCGAAATGTTTTTTGTTTTTTGCTCATCAAACCGGGCCGACAAAAGGTCAAAAATCGGGGCCTTCCTAACCCATTGCAGCCAAAGGGGCAAGAATAGCCGTACCCTTCACAAGATCAGGCCCTTGTAACGCCACCATAGGCAATACCCGTAAGCAGAGCCATATCACGATCAAAGGTCGTAAGGTCTTCCAAGCAAAGCTCGTGCAGATGATTGTGACCACAAGCTCGCGCCAGAATTTTCATAAGTTCAGCGGTGCTCTCAAAAAACCGTGCCAATTGCTGTGCGGATTGCTCGACTTTCAAGCGCGCCCGCAAATTGGGTTTCTGAGTTGCAATTCCAACCGGGCAATTATTGGTCTGGCAAGCGCGCATGCCAATACAGCCAATGGCCTGCATTGCAGCGTTGGAAACTGCAATCGCATCAGCGCCAAGCGCTAGCGCCTTACAAAAATCTGCCGGGGTCCGTAGGCCCCCTGTGATAACAAGTGTAACGCCCGGTGCGTTTTGATCGAGATGCCGTCGCGCCCGAGCAAGCGCCGGAATTGTCGGGACGGAAATATGGTCGCGTAAGATAGTTGGTGCTGCCCCCGTGCCACCACCACGACCATCAAGAATGATATAATCAACCCCCACCGTTAGAGCCGCATCGATATCTTTTTCAATATGCTGAGCTGATAGCTTGTATCCGATTGGGATACCGCCCGTTCTCTCCCTCACTTGATCTGCAAACTCTTTCACCGGAGCAATGTCGTTCCAATCGGGAAAGTGAGACGGTGATATCGCTGCTTCGCCTTCATTCAATCCGCGAACTTCGGCAATTTTGGCTGAAACTTTGTGGCCAGGCAGATGACCACCAACACCCGTTTTTGCCGCTTGCCCCCCTTTGAAATGGAAGGCTTGCACGACATCAAGCTTATCAAACGAAAAACCAAACCGACCAGATGCCAACTCATAGAAATATCGAGAATTCTCTGCCTGCTCCTCAGGTAGCATGCCACCCTCACCGGAACAGATACCTGTACCAGCCATCTCCGCACCGCGTGCTAACGCAGTCTTGGCCTCTTGTGAAAGCGCACCATAGCTCATATCTGATACAAAAAGCGGAATGTCGAGCGTTAGTGGTTTGAGAGCGTTGCGACCAATCACAACCTCAGTACCAACTGGCTCATCGTCAAGCAGCGGAAGATCATGGAGCTGTGCGGTAACAAATTGTATATTGTCCCAGCTCGGCAAGAGATCACGTGGCACGCCCATCGCATCAACAACGCCATGGTGCCCCACCTTCGATAGACCATCGCGGGCATAGCCTTGTATCAAGGCAACATGGGGCTCTTCCGCGATTGGATGCGTATCCGCATAAAGACCCAGGTAGGCATCCCGATTGAACGGTTGAGGATGATCCTCCGCCCACGCTGCAATCTCGTCTTCGTCAACAACAACCTGGCCACGTTTAATCGTCGCGCTGAACTTTGTCAGGCACTCTTTGTTATCGTACTCACTGACACCGGTATCGACCCGATAGTCCCAATTGTGAAGACCGCAGATGAGGTTATCTCCGTCAACAAATCCATCAGCCAAAAGCGCACCTCGGTGCAGACAACGGCCATAGAGAACAGAAACCTCTTCGCCATAACGAAGAACCACAAGATCAACGTTGGCAACAAGTGCTGCAACCGGTTTGCGGTCTTCCAGGTCAGCCCAATCAGCAATTGCGATAGCTTTCATAACGGTCCCCACCTCTCGGTTAAACCGCCTTATATCGCGAAATCCTCGCAACTACACCAGGAAATTTTGCGCCGCACCCTACCCTGTAAGAGAAGTAGAATGGAACAGCGGTATGAGAATCCTGCACTGAACGCGTACTCTCAGAACAAAAATCCACTTGTTCACTTTATGTTCTGATTTATAATAAGGAGACTTTGAAAGGGAGACCCGACAATGGAACAACGGTTAAGCGCTTTAACGCTCGGTGTTGAGGATTTGGCCCGTGCGCGGCAATTTTATGAAGCAGGGCTGGGGCTGACAGCCCATGAAAGTTCGAATGGCACAATCGTTTTCTTTCAAATGAACGGATTCGTGCTTGGGTTATTTGGCGCCGACGCCTTGGCAGAAGAAGCAGCCCAAGGAAAACGCAGCAGCGGCTTTGGCGGCATTGCTCTGGCGTATAACGCCAAATCAAAAGAAGACGTTGACGCGTTGTTGAACACAGCCGTGAAGGCCGGTGCAACACTTGTGAAGCCTGCTGAAGATGCTTTCTGGGGTGGCTATTCTGGGTATTTCGCTGATCCCGATGGTCATCGTTGGGAAATTGCATGGAACCCGCATTGGCCCATCGACGATCAAGGCAATACATCACTCAGCTAATACGACGACCACTTCCTCACAGTTCAACCGTGAACTATTAGAGACGCAAGATACCTGTTTCAAAAAGTAGGATTAAAACAATCGCCACTGGTGATACATAACGTACCAAGATACGCCAGACTTGGTATGTGAGATCAGACATTTTGAGTTCATCAAGTATTGTCTTTTTACTGATCGCCCAGCCTGTAAACAACGCAACCAAGAGACCGCTGATCGGTAAGACAATTTTGCCGGATATGTAATCGATTAGATCAAACGGATGCATTGTGGCAAATTTTGGTATCATTCCAAGTAAATAGAAGTCCTTGAGAGAGGTGAATGAAAACACTGTCAATAGACCGATAGACCACGCAATCACGCCACCCAATATCGCTCCGCGGTGCCGCGCAAGCCCACCGTGTTCCTCAGCCCAAGAAGTGAAGATCTCTAGCATTGAAATTGATGAAGTAATCGCAGCAACAAAGGCAAGGCTAAAGAAAAGCGTGCCGATAATCTGCCCGCCCGGCATTTGGGCAAAGGCAATGGGCAACGTCACAAACAACAAGCCCGGGCCTTGATTGGGCTCCAATCCAAAACCAAACACAATCGGAAATATGAGTAGGCCAGCAGCAATGGCAACGAATGTATCTGCCACACCAATAATAACCGCTGAATGTGCGATATTAGTGTCTTTACCAAGATAGGCGCCATAAGTGATCATGATGCCAATCCCGACGCCTACGGAGAAAAAGGCTTGCCCCAGAGCTGAAACGATAACACCAGGCGTGATTTTACTGAAATCAGGCTGAAACAAAAAAGCGACGGCTTGACCGAAATCACCGATGATACAGGCATAGATCGCCATAAAAATGAGAAGCGCAAAAAACGCTGGCATCAATATGTTGACCGCTACTTCAATTCCCTTATGCAGTCCACGCCAGACAATAAGCACTGTCACTGCAATAAACAACGTATGCGTAATGATCATAAGGCCAGGATTCGCCAAAAGACCGTCGAAGGCCGCTGCCACACCATCAGCGCCGGCATTATTCAGCTGCCCCAATGCCATTTTCGGGATATATGAAATCACCCAACCGGCAATGACCGAATAGAAAGAAAGGATCAACAGGCCAACGACCATTCCGTTCCAACCGATGATCTGCCAAAGTTTGGACTTACCTTCGTCGAGCGCAACTTTTCTCGTCGAGCCGATGGCGCTTAAGCCCGCCCGCCTTCCTATAAAAAGCTCCGAGACAACCAGCGGAATAGCAACCGCCAAAACGCAGATCACATAAACGAAGACAAATGCCCCACCGCCATTTTTTCCCGTCTCGTAGGGAAACCGCCAAAAATTGCCAAGCCCAACAGCCGCACCTACGGCGGCCATTATAAATGTAAATCGAGACGACCAACTCTCGTGAAGCTGTTTGCCCATCGAAGCCATGAATCTCTCCCCTATTCATGCAAATCAATTCATTTGCGATGAGTATCACAAGCGAGAGCCTAAAAGCCAAGACCCCAATCTGAAGAATACCGGCCTCACCATCAAAACAAGCAGGGACATTGAGCAAAATCCGGGAACGCCATCAACTTATGGTTCAGACCGACAAATCTTTGCTCGATAAGTTGGATTTTGCGCGAGCGCGAAAAGAAGTCTACGACATTAAATTAGACGTCCAGGAGACTACCAACATCGACCGGTTGTTCTGTTGGTAAGCGGTGATGATCAGACGGCGTATCATTAATAAACAAACGCCAGATCTCCCGTAGAGCATCGCGTTGCGCCACAAACGGCATCAGGGATTCTGCCAGTGCAAGGTCAGACCAACAAAAGTCACAATAGTCTTCACCAAGTAAAACCTTTGGATCTGGTGCAACAAAGGCGACAAAAATTGGAACCAGTTCCAGCCGGTCGGTGGAGGGCACATAAAATTGTTCAACCAAGTCCGTCGAGTAAAATGTCTCCGGTGCTATGCCTACTTCGTCATCTAGTATTCGCAGCGCTGCATGCCAGCCGATTTCACCTGCTTCAATGCCACCGGCAACCTGACACCAATCACCGCGCAGATGCTCATCTGCTCGTTTAAGCAGGAGCAGGCGTGCGCCATCTTCCCGTGTCACTTGGAACACAAACGTACTGACGGTCTGACAAACTATGGGAATTGATCCTGCCATCGCCACTCCCTCCACAAAGCTTGTGCAGCAGGTTCAGCGCTGCTGGAATTTATCCATAACATTGCCTAATGCCACAAAAACACTTATCGAAGAGGTAGGCTAAGCAACTGCCGTTAATGAGTTGTAAAACCGTGGAGGAAGAAATGGGTCGTTTAGAAGCATTAGAAATGGAGAAATTAGAGGAATTGAGCGACGTTTTCGAACTCGCCAAAATGTTCATGGGCTTTGTTCCAAACTCTCTTCTCATAATGGCACGCCGTCCTGACATCGTAAGAGCCTTCACAACATTAGCTGGAACCATCAATGGCCCGGGAAATGTTGACGCCGGACTCAAGCGTCTTATAGCGGAAGTAGCAAGCAAAGCCGCAGGGTGTCAGTATTGCGTCGCCCACACGGCCCATTCTGCCCACAATTCCGGGATCGACGAAGAAAAACTCGAAAATGTCTGGACCTTTGAACAAAGTGACAAATTCACAACAGCAGAGAAAGCCGCGCTGCGTGTCGCGATGGGGGCAGCTCAAGTTCCCAATCTCGTCACCGATGAAGATTTCTCCCAGCTAAAGCAGCATTATTCAGATGATGAGGTCGTGGAGATTGTTGCGGTCATCTCATTGTTTGGCTTTCTCAATCGATGGAACGATACAATGGCAACCTCCTTGGAAGAAGAACCAAAGGAATATGCCGAAACCCAACTACCAAAAGATCAATGGTCCATAGGCAAACACACTACTTGATATTGTCTTTTAAAAAACAATCGAGCCAACGAAGGATAGTCTTGTGACGGATAATGCCCTCTATGTTGAACGGCAAGGTGACATCGCATACCTCATCCTAAATCGACCAGACAAACTAAACGCTGTAACTCAGAAAATGTGGGAGGCATTTCCTTCGTTGCTGGCAGATCTCGAAGAAGATCTCAATGTTAAAGTTCTAGTTATCCGCGGTGTCGATGACAGCGCCTTCGCCGCCGGTGCCGACATCGCTGAGTTAAAGCGTGTACATGCACAAAGTGAAACCAGCCAAACTTATTCAAAGGCAGTTGCAGACGCCGAGGAAAGTCTCCACAAATTTCCCAAACCTACGCTGGCATTAATACAAGGCCCCTGCATCGGTGGTGGTTGTGCAATCGCGTTGTGTTGCGACATCCGTTTTGCCGATACAAGTGCGCGCCTCGGCATCACACCTGCCAAATTAGGCATCGCTTATAGTCTCGCCCAGACTAAACGTCTTGTTGATGTGGTCGGAACAGCAACGGCAAAATCCATTCTCTACACCGGCAACATAATAAGTGCTGAAGAAGCCTTTCGGGTGCATCTAATCGATCACCTGATTGAAGGCGATGACCTCGAGCACCATGTTACGGATTTTGCGCGTTCAGTTGCTGCCTCCTCGCAGTTTTCAACGCGGGCAACCAAGCATTTCATTCATGAAATTCTAAATGGCACAAATGAAGACACGACGCGCACGCGCGAAATTATTCAGCAGGCCTTTGCCGGTGAGGATTTCAAAGAAGGAACCGCAGCGTTCATTGATAAGCGGAAACCAATCTTTCCCTATCGAGGTGAGTGATGCACAGTCAGACATTGGGATGCCATGCCTAAACAACTCTCTGTTGATGATTGGCCGTCTCTCCTAAAACCGGGGCAACGCGTTTATGTCCCTGGAGCGGCAGGGGAAAGCACCTTGTTGATGGACGCCTTAGAACGGGCGCCAGCAAAGACAGCCGGTATTAATTTTTTTGGTGTCTGGTTTCCAGGAGCCAATCGCAGAGATCTCGCGTCCCTCCATCCTAATGCCCACGCGGAAACTTTTTTTGTATCCCCCGAGCTTCGAAATTCATTTGAGGCTGGGCGTACAATTTTTCGTCCCCTCGTCTATACCGAAGTCCAACTTGCCTTTGAAAGTGATCCACCAGCTGACATCGCTTTGTTTCACGTCTCACCGCCAAATAAAAATGGCAATTGCTCTTTCGGATTATCCGCAGACTTTGGGCCAACAATAGCCAAACGAGCTAAATGCCTCATCGCACACATCAATCCTAATATGCCTAGCGTCGCCTGCGCACCGAGCATTAGCTTTGAAAAGTTTGATTATGTCATCGATCTATCAGGACCGCTCATCACTTATGATACCGGATCTCCCGATGCCATTCTTACAAAAATTGGTGAAAATGTTGCGAGTATGGTCGAGGATGGCGACACGATTGAATTTGGAATTGGCAAAGGTCCCGCCGCATCGGTCCTCGCCCTTCAAAATCATCGTAATCTGAAAATTCACTCGGGCATGTTGATTGATGCGATTGTCGATCTTGCGGATGCTGGCGCACTTGCAGATGGGCCTGCCTCAATAGTTGGCGGTGTCGCTTTAGGGCATGACAAGCTTTATGAGTTTATTGCTTCGGATCCACGCGTTCAGATGAAGCCAGTAATTGAAACCCACGCTATAAATGCGCTCGCCTCCATTAATTGTTTCACCGCAATTAACTCAGTCATCGAGATTGATCTTTTCGGACAGGCGAATTCGGAAATGGTCAAGGGAAAGCTGGTAAGCGGACCCGGTGGTTTAACAGATTTTCTGCGTGGCGCGCGCGCATCTGAAGGCGGCAAAGCAATCCTCGCCTTACCCTCCACTGCAGCGGGTGACACGATAAGCCGAATAGTCCCTGTCTTGCCGTCAGAGACACCTGTGAGCGTCCATAGAGGCGACGTCGAATATGTTGTAACGGAACATGGCATTGCCAACTTGCGAGGCCGATCGTTAGATCAAAGGGCTGAGGAGTTAATTGCTATTGCAGCACCGAATTTTCGCAAGTCCCTTTCTGAGCATTGGGCGCAGCTGCGCAAATCCTTTTAGCAAATGAGACAAAAGTGACTAAAAAGCGAGCGCAGATAAAACAAATACCACGATATCAACAGCTCGCCGAAGAATTACTCGCCGACATAGAGAGTGGTCAATATGACATCGGCAGCTACCTACCAACAGAAGCGCTTTTATGTAGTCGATTTGAGTGCAGTCGCTATACAGTGCGCGAGGCGCTGAGATACCTGTTTGAAACAGGTATCATTGCACGTCGACGCGGTGCAGGTACCATTGTTCTGGCGACACGGCGTCCTCCATCGTTCAACCAAACAATCGAGTCTTTGAGTGACGTTTTGCAATACGCCCGCGGTACTAGATTATCGATCATTGACACACGGAGCATTCGTGCTGATCAAAATCAGGCCATTCGTATTGGCTGCCGTGAAGGCGACGAGTGGGTAGAAGTTATGGGATTGCGCTACACGCAAAATGATCCTAGACCACTCGCCTTAACCCGTATTTACGCCAATGTTGACATCAACGATCTTCGCCAAGATCTCGCTCGCGGTGCTAACGCCATCGTAGATTTAGTTGAAGAAAACGCAAAACTTCGCGTCGCCAAAATAGAACAAGCGATCACCTCTGAAAGCCTTACGTCACAAGACGCTCATCAGCTTAAAGTCGACCCAGGATCCTCTGCAATGCGCATATTACGGCGCTATTTATCCGGCGATAGTCACGTCATTCATATCGCCGATAGC
>JAJFIN010000424.1 GCA_021774955.1 Alphaproteobacteria bacterium
GTGGCTGTGGGACATCATTCTCAGTCTAACACTTTTCCTCACCCAAAAAACGAATGTCTTAACACATGATCATCGCCACCTGGAACGTGAACTCAATCAAAGTTCGTGCCGACAATGTCGTCCGTTGGTTGGAGGAAGTAAAACCAGATGTTCTTTGTCTCCAGGAAATTAAATCCATAGATGAGAATTTCCCAAACGAAAAGTTTGAGGATCTTGGTTACAATGTCGCGGTGCACGGGCAAAAGACGTATAACGGTGTCGCAATATTGAGTAAGCATCCCATTGAAGATGTGACAAAGGGATTACCCGGAAATAATACCGATGAGCAAGCGCGCTACCTAGAAGCCGTTATCACTACCGACCAAGAAGTGGTCCGTGTAGCGTCGATCTATTTACCCAATGGCAATCCAGTCGAATCTGCAAAATATCCATACAAACTAGAGTGGATGGATCATCTCATTGCGAGAGCTAATTCACTACTCGAATTTGAAGAACCATTTGTCCTCGCTGGTGACTACAATGTAATCCCGACGGATGATGATGTTCACAATCCATCTGGATGGTGGGGTGACGCCCTCTACCGCCAAGAGACATTAGATAAATACCGAACGCTTATAGAGTTGGGCCTGACGGACGCATTTCGTACATGTCATGCACAACCCCATCGCTATTCATTTTGGGATTATCAGGCGGGAGCGTGGCAGAAAGACCACGGCATTCGAATTGATCATCTCCTTTTATCTCCGCAAGCAGCTGACCTAATAAAGGGCGCCGACATAGATGCCCATACGCGTGGGTGGGAAAAACCATCAGACCACGTTCCAGCTTGGGTGGAACTGAACCTCTAAATCCACAGGCCAAGTCCTGCACACATCAACAGATGACGTATCAACTTTCTATCCACCCAATCGTCCCAGCGCCTCTGTCAGTTTGCCTTTGCTTCGTTCTGCATCGGCTTTGCGTGTTTTTTGTTCTTCGACAACTTGAGAGGGGGCTTTGGAGAGAAAATTTTCGTTCTGTAGTTTTGCTGAATATTTCGAGATCTCTGCATCAATCTTGCCAATTTCTTTGCGAAGACGGTCAATCTCTTGACCCACATCAATAACATCAGCAAGAGGAATAATGATGGTCGCTTCGTCAACAATTGTTTGGATCGCACCTTCTGGAATTTTCTCCGTTTGATTAACACTTTCCAATCGCGCCAATTGCTTGATCATATTCATTTGGCCGTGTAGCCGAGCAATATTTGTATCGTTTGCACCTTTGATCAGTAGAGGAATTTTTGCGCCAGCCGGAACATTCATCTCCGATCGGACAGAACGAATTTCAGTAACAAGCCGGATTACCCAATCGATTTCTTCATCTGATGAAGCATCAATGAGTTCAGGTTTGTATTCTGGCCATTGAGCAACAATGAGGGCTGTCTCCCGGCCGGTACCGTTTTCGCCAATCTTTTGCCAGAGTTCCTCAGTGATAAAAGGCATAAACGGATGCAGGAGTTTGATCGCTTGGTCGAGAACCCATGCCGCGCAGGTTCTTGTTTCCTGTGCAATCTCAACGTCATCGCCGTTTATCAGTGGTTTGATGAGCTCGACATACCAATCGCAAAAAACATTCCAGGCAAATCGGTAAACCGAACCAGCGGCTTCATTAAACCGATGGCTCTCAATTCCTTGAGAGACTTCTTGAATGGCCTTCTGTGTTTCTCCAACAATCCAACGATTGACCGTTTGCTCGCACTTTGCTGGGTCAAATTCCGGCGTTACAACACATTCGTTAATCTCGCAGAAACGAGCGGCGTTCCACAACTTAGTGCCAAAATTTCGATACCCTTCGACCCTGGAGGTCGCCAGTTTGATATCGCGTCCCTGCGCTGCCATCGCCGCTAAGGTAAATCTCAAAGCATCCGCACCGTATTCATCGATCAACTCCAAAGGATCGATTGAATTACCCTTCGACTTTGACATTTTTTGGCCATGCTCATCGCGCACCAAAGCATGGATATAAACGGTGTGAAAAGGCACTTCTTTCATGAAGTGAATTCCCAGCATCATCATCCGGGCGACCCAGAAAAAGATGATGTCAAACGCTGTAACGAGAACATCGGTTTTATAAAACTTCTCAAGCTCAGGCGTTTGCTCTGGCCAACCGAGTGTGGAAAATGGCCACAAGCCAGATGAAAACCACGTATCGAGAACATCATCTTCACGCTTCAAATCGACGAGCTTGCCGTAATGCTTCATCGCGGTTTCGCGTACTTCTTCCTCGGTTTCCTCAACAAAAATCTCACCGTCTGGCCCATACCAAGCAGGAATCCGATGGCCCCACCACAATTGCCGAGAAATACACCATGGCTGGATATTGCGCATCCACTCGAAATAGGTTTTTTCCCAGTTCTTCGGCACAAATACCGTCTGACCTTTTTCAACCGCTTCAATAGCAGGCTTCGCCAATGTTTCTGCATTGACATACCATTGATCCGTCAACAATGGCTCGATAACAACGCCAGAACGATCCCCATACGGAATACTATGAGTATGCTCTTCAATCTTCTCCAGTAGACCAAGTGATTCCATTTCTCCAATCACTTTGGCACGGGCTTCAAATCGCTCTAACCCACGATAGGCTTCCGGCACTTCGTTGTTAAGGTGTGCCGTCTCATCCAAGATATTGATCATCGGAAGATTGTGGCGCTTACCCACTTCGAAGTCGTTGAAGTCGTGAGCAGGTGTTATTTTGACCGCACCAGAACCAACTTCAAGATCGGCATGTTCATCGGCGACAATCGGAATCTTTCGACTAGAGATTGGCAACATCACAAATTTACCAATGAGATCTTGATAACGCTCGTCGTCAGGATGGACGGCCACCGCTGTGTCACCCAACATTGTCTCAGGACGCGTCGTTGCAATCGTCAGAGTTCGGTTTTTCTCGCCGTCGATCGGATAGCGGAAATACCACAGGTGACCGTCGATATCTTGGTTTTCAACTTCCAGATCTGAAATAGCCGTTTGGAACTTCGGATCCCAATTGACCAACCGCTTATCGCGATAGATCAATCCATCTTTGTACAGCGAAACAAAAACCTTGTTTACAGCGCGGGACAACCCTTCATCCATGGTGAAGCGCTCGCGGCTCCAATCACACGAAGCCCCCAGCCGACGGAGTTGATCGATGATCGTTCCACCGGATTCTTCTTTCCATTTCCACACACGCTCGACAAATGCCTCGCGCCCCATGGAGCGGCGATCTGTTTGATTTTCATCAGCGAGTTGGCGCTCAACAACCATCTGGGTGGCAATCCCCGCATGGTCCATGCCTACTTGCCAAAGTGTGCTTTTGCCCAGCATCCGGTTATATCGGATGAGCGCATCCTGCAGAGTGTTGTTGAGCGCGTGACCCATGTGGAGACTACCCGTCACATTGGGCGGCGGTATTACGATGCAGTAAGGCTCAGCCTCAGGATTGTTGTTCGGAGCAAAGGCGCCCTTTTTCTCCCATTCCTGATAA
>JAJFIN010000425.1 GCA_021774955.1 Alphaproteobacteria bacterium
GAAGAACCCTATTGGCAGGGCTTCGATCTCGACACCCAAGAACGCCATGCCCGCATGATGCGCGCGCAAGATGAAGCGGGCCACGAAACGCCAATTAGCGTTGAAACGCGTGCCGATGATTTCCGTGCTGTGACCCAAGTGAGCACCTATACAAAAGATAACCTTGGGCTCTTTGCCAAGATCTCTGGGGCTATTACCGCTTGCGGGGCAACCATTGCCGACGCTCAAGTTTTTACCACCAAAGACGGCATGGCGCTTGACGTCTTCTGGGTACAGGACGCGAGCGATGGCGCTTTCAACGAACCGCGTCGGCTCAAAAACTTGACTCAGACCATCAAGCAAGTGGTGGCCAAAGGGCTTGATCCTTTGGCAGGTGTTACCCTGCCGAGACTACAAGCGCGCTATGAGGCTTTCACTCTCGAACCCCAAGTCTTGATTGACAATGGCGCGTCAGCTTGGCGCACGGTGATCGAAGTCAATGGCCGCGACCGACCCGGCCTCCTCTACGATATTGCTCAAGCTATCACCGATCTTGATCTATCGATTTCGTCGGCCCATATCGCGACTTTCGGCGAGCGCGCGATCGGGGTTTATTACGTCAAAAACAAGTTTGGCCTAAAGGTCACCCATGATGTGACGTTGCGTAAAATACGCGATACCTTGAAGCACGCTTTAGCGGGAGTTTAATTATGGGGACAGTTTACTTAATTAGAAATTCTTTCAATATTTCCCGGTTTTCTGCATCTTAATTAAGTAAACTGTCCCCATAATTACCCATAATTACGCGCAGTACGAATTTACTCAGAAGCAATTTGCTCCAACAAATCGTGGACTATCGCACCTCGATCTTGCGGGTCATGCGCAATCGCAATGTCGGGAACAACACCTTTGTTCACGTCTCCGGGTTTCGCGCGATAAAAGATGTAGATCGGTGCGGCACCTTCGACTTTGGTATTTGCCAGGGTGATTTTCTGAACCTGACCCGTTTGGCTGGCGCGCCCTGAGGTTTCCTCACCGACCAATTTCCCAATCCCAAAGTCTTGCACGATGTTGGCAAACACGATGGCTTGAGAATAAGAGCGCTCGCTGATCAACACATAGACATCACCTTCAAACCGGAGCGGATTTTCACCCGGCGTCACCCATTGTGGGAAAGGCACGGTGATTATGCTGCCGAGTTTCGCTCCGGGGAGCCGTCCGACATTTTGCTCAGTGACCCGCGCGGTGATTTTCGATGTTGGCGTGTAACGTTCGCCCGTGAGATAGGACAGAAGCGGATCGCTTAAGTCGCGCGCCCCACCGCCATTATTGCGAATATCAATAATCAGCGTCTCAATGCTCGCCGATTGGATCTCAGTAAATGTTTCGCTCAGGAATGAGATGAATGCATCGCGCAGGCTGATCTCGAAACTATCTATTTCTAGAACGCCAACATTGCCCTCAATCGTTTTGAAGCGGAAGAACTTTGCAACATCGACGACGCTGTCAGTCTGCCGAGCGGATGCGGTCGTCAAAAGTTCCCGTCGACGACGGCCGTCTTGTCCACGGACCTCCACTTGATAAGCATCAAAACCGCCATAGGTCGCCCAGAACGCGCTATCAAAGCGCAGGCTCAGAACAAAATTGCGCAACGATTGGGATTCACCGCGCAAGCGCGGGCGAATATCATCCAAAATTTGTTTTGTGCGAATGCCGTTGATCGAAAGGATTTCTTCGCCCTGTGAAACATTGCTTCCTTCAGCCACAGCCCCGACGTGCAACTCATTATTGGTGGCTTCGAGCGGGATAGGAAAGCCAATCCCTCCCTGGGCTTTATAGGTTTCAAATTGCGCGACCGGAATGCGAATGCCCATATGGGCATCGTGAAAATGAGCATTGAGCAAAGCAAGTTCAGACCAGACTTGGCGTGTGGTCATGGCCTCATTAATTCGCCTACGGATTTCGCCAACCGCGGCGGTGAGGTCATCTTCATTAATTGTGTAGGAAGGGTCCGGATGAGTGGTCTCTATAAAAGCGAGATATTCCTCCAAATCCGCAAGGACTTGTTCTTGTGAAAAAACCGGCTCTTCACTTTCCACCGGCTTATATTGAGGCGTTCCCGCACACGCCGTTAAAACAAATACCCCTAGACTTCCAATTACCCATTTACGCAGCATTTTTGCCTCCTACCCGTTCAAATGAACTTCACACCTTAGGGGTGACAAAAGTCAAGCAATGCAGGTTTGTTTACACAGGGTAACAATAATTGAAGGGTCCACGGTCCGGTTTTCACAATGGGTTGATCATTGTGCACCTTTCGCTCGTCGCCGCCAGATTAGGAATGGCCACAATATAGGTGACAAAAGTTGCGCCAGAATATTGTTCGGAATCGGATTATCTTCAATACCGATTTCCCAGAGGGGATGACGCGAGGGATGACGGAAGGTGCCAAACAAAAGATCAGGCAGCATGGTGAAGCCTGACAGATTGGATTGACCAAGATCGGAGTCTAACGCGTGATGAAGGCGGTGTACCTGCGGTGTTGCGATTAGGTAGTGCATGAAACCCGGCATGGGCATGTCGATATTCGAATGATTGAGGTTGCCGAGAAAATTGATCAGAGCGGCATACCAAAAGAGCACTTCAGGGGGTGCGCCGAGCACAATCAATGGCACTGAAATGACCCCATAACGAATAGTGGCTTCAAGGAAGTGGAGCCTTGCGCCTTTGGCAACATGAAGACGGTCCGGATTGTGGTGCAAAGCGTGGACAGGCCACAGATAGCGCCAATGGTGGTAGAGCCAATGCTTACCCCATTCAGCGAAATCGATGATAACGAAGGCCAGAATAATCTGTCCCCACAGCGGCCAGGCTACGGGCCACAAACCGCCGCCAAATGAGTCAGAAATATAAGCGGCTGCAGATATTGCAAGCGTCAACATCAGCGCTTCGCCAAGGCGCGGGCCGAGAGTACTGAGCGCAACGCCGTGAACAAGATCGTTAATGGTTTGTCGGTCTCGCCACCACGCCCATTCGGATCGGTAGGGGACGGCCATCTCAAGCGCGCCAACAATGGTAAAGTTGACAATCGTGGCGATGAATAACGCCAACGGCGGCGCCATGCCGGTGCATAGAAGTTCTCTAAAACCCAAAATGGAACCGATAAACACAAGGGGAAAAATGAGGCCTCGAAAAAATTTAGTCACGATAAACAAGCTCCGGCTGTTTTCGGGTTGGGTACAAATTCCACAGAAGATGACAGAGCCGCTGAGGGAGGGTCTGGCCGGTTTTGTGACAAAGCACGCCACATTTAAAATCGGCATGAGTTTTTGAAAATCGGCCAGTGCTGGGCGACGCCAAAAGGGTCGGTAAACAAGTTTGCACACGGCCAAGAAAATTAACCAAAGCACATCCTTGGTCACATGAGCGCTGACTTATGGGGGCATGACCAAAAGTTAAGTTGAAGTCGTTGCTCGTTTAAATTATGTAAGTGCTTACATAAATGGGGTATGAATGACAGACTTCACAAAATCAAGGGGAGCCGGGGCTTTCGGGACCCGCATGCGGCGCCTTTCAGATCGGCTCGACCGCGACCTTTCCGGGCTCTATGCCGATTATGGGGTGCGTTTTGAGCCGCGCTGGTATCCGATTGTCGCTTTGTTAGAAGAGACCGGACCGCGTGCGATTACCGAAATGGCCAGCGAGCTAGGCCTGACTCATCCAGCGGTAAGCCAGGTCGCCAAGAGTTTAATCGAAGAAGGTCTGTGCAAAAAGCGCGCTGACAAAAAGGATGGCCGCCGCCATCTCTTGTCGCTCACACCTAAGGGAAAAAAACGGATCGAACAGCTGCGTCCTCTTTGGCGCGCGGTTTTTCAAGCTACAGAAAATCTGTTGACAGATGAACTTCCTGGTCTCATGGCAGAGCTCGATGCATTGGACCAATCCCTCAATGAAAAATCAATGAGCGCCCGTGTGAAGGCGTTACTTCCCCATGAAGTTGATGCGTAAGGAGCACTCATGAAATATCTATTTGTAATCTGTTCAATATCGCTTTTTCTGACGGCAAACTCGTTTGCCCAATCACCCGAGCAAGAAACGCCACCGCCAATCACAATCGAACAGGCCCACGTCACCGTCGAAGAAGCGATTGAAACGATAGATCGCTATTACGCTCTGCCGGACAAAGCGCCGGTCATCGCCGAAGCCCTGCGTGAAAGATTGGCGGCTGGAGCCTACGACCAAACAGATGTTGGCGCATTGGCCGCAACTCTCAACGCCGACTTGCGCGAGATTTCCCAAGATCTTCACATGTCGTTCCGCCACGATCCAGATCGATATAACGTGTACAAATCAACCAAGGAAGACAATGACCACGAAAGTGCAGAAAAAAGTGAATTCTTTCGCCTTGGGGCCCAATTTGCAAATTATGGCATTGGCCAAGTAAAGCGCCTCACCGGCAATATTGGGTATCTAGAGATCACCGGCTTTCATTGGTTCGACGATGCCCTTTCGAAGGAAAAAATAACCGCTGCTATGGCTCTCCTTCACGGCTCAGATGCGATCATTATTGATGTCCGCCGAAATGGAGGCGGGCATCCAGAGGCGGTTCGGCTTGTTCAATCATATTTTTTTGATCAGCCGACCCATGTTTTGACGTTCCATGATCGCCTTGCTGGAACCGTTGAAGAAAGCATGACCGCGAAGCCGGACCCGGCCAAGGCCATGGGCGCTCTCCCGATCTATGTTTTGACCAGCAGGTCCACCGGCTCGGCAGCGGAAGACTTTTCCTACATCATGAAAGTGCACGACAAGGCCATTCTCATTGGTGAGACCACGGCAGGTGCAGGGCATACCGTCGATTTTTTTGCGATTGATCCGGGCTTTATTTTAGGCGTTGCGAACGGCAGGCCTGAAAGCCCGATTACCGGCACCGGTTGGGAAGGTGTTGGGGTTAGTCCAGATGTCGAGACCCGCGCCGCCAATGCTTTCGATGTTGCCCAGCTCGCCGCCTTTACCGAATTGAAAACGCGCACCGAAGATCCCCGCAGGTTGGCCAACTACAATTGGGCAATCGCGGGTCTCGACGCCAAGGCTCATCCGCCTCAGGTTTCAAAGCGGCAATTGCGCGCTGTTGCCGGGCAATATGGCCCTCGGAAAATCACCTATAAAAAGGGTAAGCTTTACTACAGCCGTGACAATGGGCCACAAGTCGAGCTTTTGCCATTAACCGAAACACTGTTCCAGCATGCAGAAGCACCAACCTTCCGCATACGGTTTATCATGGAGGGTAAGAAGGCCGTCGCCCTCGAAGGCCTTTATGACAATGGCCGCATCGAT
>JAJFIN010000426.1 GCA_021774955.1 Alphaproteobacteria bacterium
CAACGATATTTCTGCGCACGATCCGGACCTGATAACGCCTGCCGCCGATCACGTCGAAAATCTTATCGCGTTTGTCGAAGATTGGGACCGACGAGACCCGCTCCTCATCCATTGTTGGGCAGGTATCAGCCGGTCGACAGCATCTGCTCTCATCACCCAATGCGTTATCAACGGACCCGGCTGTGAACAAGAGCTTGCTCTCGCGCTTCGCGAAGCCTCGCCTCAAGCCAGTCCAAATCGGTTGCTGATTGCGCATGCAGACGACATTTTGGGTTTGAATGGAAATCTTAAAAACGCTGTTGAGAAGATGGGATTACCCAATTATGGCGCCTCGTGGGAAAGCAGACTTTTTGGAATACCTGCCGTTTATGTTGATGAGCGTGGTGTGGAATGACGCGATCAGGTCTCGGTAACATTGCGAAAGGCCTGGCGTCTTCGAACGCCGAGTTCAATGTGAATGAGCACGCGGTTGTTGTCGGATTGAATGCCGCTATTGTCCGCGTCCATGAGGGTCATCCACAAGTCCTTGTGGTGCGCCACACTGAGCAAGGCGACAGTCCAGACGAGATACAAGACGGCCTGCCGTTTGGTCCCTTTGAACCGTTGCAACATCGCACTTTGGAAATTGGTCTGCGGTCATGGGTGGAAGAACAAACCTCGCTTCCTCTTGGTTATGTCGAACAACTCTATACGTTCGGAGATCGGGGCCGCCATACGGTGCTTGAGGGTGAGCATCGCGTCATCTCGGTCGGCTATCTAGCATTGACCGGCCAAGTTGCGATCCATCCAACTGCTGATGCTTTATGGCAAGATTGGTATCGGTTTTTCCCGTGGGAAGACTGGCGCGACCGAATGCCACCAATGATCAACATGACCATCCGTCCGGCGCTTGAACATTGGGCTGCCGCTGGAGAAAGCCCGCAAGTTCAACGCTCTCGTCTGGACCGTGTTCGCATTTGCTTCGGATTTGAGGGCATTGCCTGGGACGAAGAAAAAGTCCTTGAACGTTATGAGCTGCTCTACGAGGCGGGGCTTGTTTATGAAGCGGTGCGCGATAGAGAGCTTGATGTGACGGCTGAATTACCGGAAATCGGTCATCCGATGTATCTCGATCACCGGCGCATCCTCAGCACAGCGATGGGGCGGTTAAGAGGCAAGCTAAAATACCGGCCCGTGATTTTTGAATTGATGCCGCCGACATTTACACTGTTAGAGCTTCAAAGAACCGTCGAGGCCATATCAGGTATCGAACTCCATAAACAAAATTTCAGGCGCTTGGTCGAGCGCAGCGGATTGGTGGAAAGCACCGGCCAAGTCAGTACACGGACAGGTGGACGACCGGCGCAACAATTTAGGTTTAGACGAGAAGTTTTACGGGAGAGACCGGCGCCGGGCATGCGCGTGCCGAGCCTTAAAACCAGGCCCTAAATCCCATCTGGGCGATAAAGAGACGACAGACACTGTTGTAGCATTCTGGTTAGTGCTGACATTGTGAGCTTGAAATTGGGGCTTTTGCAAGATGACACACGATCGAGAGTTGATTGGATCATTTCTCCCGGCCGGAACAAAAGTCCGCTATGATGGACTTGAAAAAGGCGGGCCTGAGTTTGGGGTTGTTATTCACTGTTGGATGAATGATGAAATCGGTAGATATGACTGTTACATCGCGTTCTTCGGTAATGAGTCTCCAGATAGAGAACCTACCAAAATCCCGTACATCCTTAGATACGCTGCTGTGTCGTTGACCGTTATCAACGGATAGTCAAATGATTGAGTTTCAACCCTCGAATCGAGACTATCATCTTTGACTTCGGATGCACCACCGCGCGCAGATAGAATTAGCAGAACCAAACAAATACCAAACGCTAAAAACAACAACTTCATGTTCTTCCCCCAAGCCGGCCAATTGAAAGCCATTAGATTGCTAATCAAGAGACGATCTGGGGAGACCATGGTCAAATATTGACGAAACACAGACAAAGCCGTGATTTAGTTTATTGCCGTGGCATACCAATAAAAATCTGTCTTGGCGCCGTAACGATCATAGAGCTTCTGCGCGGTTTCGTTGCTGTGCTGCGTTAAAAGATTGAGCACGGGCCATCCTCGTTTGCGGCACTCCTCCATGACCGCTTTGTACAACCCATCGCCAACGCCGCGTTCACGGACATGTGGTGCAACAAACAGGTCTGAAAGATAACAGGTATCACAGGCTGCAAGGTTATTTGGACGAGGATGAAAATGAGCCAAACCAATCAGAGTTCGGTCATCCCTTTCAGCAACAAAACCTTCCATTATATGGGAGGGATCTGTTAGCCATAACCACACAGTTTCGATGTGGGCTTCATCAATCACCCGCTCATAAAACGCGCAATAGCCCTCGAATAGCGGTTTCCATTGATCGAAATCTTCAGGCTTTATGGGTCGATGGTTCATTTCATTTTCCGTAATTTTTGAAAAAATGTAGGCGGTTCTATTGTGTTGTGACAGAATCGCACAACTTGAATATTTTATCTTGACTCCTAGATATACTCAAAGTTAGCATAACCATAGTGAGCTCGGAATACCGGGCCTGATTTTTTGGCTCTATATATGCTCAATGTGAGTATAAGGAGATAAGAATATGCCGCAAGAAGTCACTCTGGACTACACGCCGGAAGTCGCCGAGGCCACGGCAGAAATCTACGAGCGGGTCAAAGATATCATTCCCGCGATCGAGTGGCCGTTTTTTGCGCCCTATATCAAAGCCATCAACGACCTCAAAAAAGAAAAGAACGCGGTTATTCTTGCCCATAATTATCAGACGCCGGAGATTTTTCACGGCGTTGCAGACTTTGTCGGCGATTCTCTTCAACTCGCCATGCTGGCCAAAAAAACAGACGCTGACATAATTGTTCAGGCCGGCGTTCATTTCATGGCGGAAACCGCCAAACTCTTGTCTCCGGAAAAAACAGTTCTTATCCCCAGTCTTGAAGCCGGATGTTCTCTGGCTGCCTCGGTGACGGGAGAGGATGTCCGCCTACTGAAAGAAAAATATCCCGGTGTTCCGGTTGTCACTTACGTCAACACTTCAGCCGATGTTAAAGCTGAATCCGACATATGCTGCACCTCTTCAAATGCGGTTGAGGTTGTGGAAAGCCTGGGTGTGGACCGGGTCATCATGATCCCAGATGAATATCTCGCGCGCAATGTCGCAGCCCAAACCGATGTCGATGTGATTGCGTGGAAAGGTCTTTGCGAAGTTCACGAGAGATTTACCGCTGAAGAAATTCTTCAATACAAAGAAAACGATCCGAGCATTGTTGTGCTTGCCCATCCTGAATGTCCGCCTGAAGTCATAGCTGTTTCAGACTATGCCGGCTCAACGGCTGCGATGATCAAATATGTCGAAGAAAAGCGCCCTGCCCGCGTGGTCATGGTCACTGAATGCTCGATGAGTGACAATGTTGCGGCTGAAAACCCGGATATCGAGTTTGTCCGGCCTTGTAACATCTGCCCCCACATGAAGCGGATCACGCTCCAAAATATTCTCGATTCTCTGCAGACAATGCGTGAGGAAGTGATCATTCCTGAGGAAATAGCTGAACGCGCACGCCTATCGGTACAGCGCATGGTCGATCTCAATGCCAAAGGTGGTAATGATTTTGTCGGCGGCGTTATTGCAGATATCGCTGTCGAAGATAAAGCCAGTGTCAGAGAAGGCCGGCGTATTCTCAGTGCCGCTGAATGATCTCGTGGCCAAATCTGCACCGTCATTAGCTCCCCTTCCCTCCCACTTCATTGATGCCGCGGTGCGTCTTGCGCTCGATGAAGATTTGGGCCGTGCGGGCGACATCACTTCTCAAGCTGTTATTCCTGTAGGTGCTCAATCAGAAGTCACCATGCGGGCGCGCAAAAATGGATGTATTGCCGGGAGTGACGCAGCAAGAGCTGCTTTCAAAATTATCGATCCCAACATTCAATTTGCACCCGAACGAACCGATGGCGATACGGTATCACCGGGCGATGTCATCGCGCGCATCAGCGGTGCGTCGCGAGGAATATTAACGGCCGAACGTGTGGCGCTCAATTTTCTTGGTCATCTCAGTGGCGTCGCGACTGAAACGCAAGCTCTTGTCCGCGCTATCGATGGGACATCAGCGCGCATTTGTTGCACACGAAAAACAACGCCGGGACTGCGCGCCTTAGAAAAACACGCAGTGCTAGCGGGTGGTGGTGTGAACCATCGCTTTGGCTTGGATGACGCTATCTTGATCAAAGACAATCACATTGCCATGGCTGGTGGCGTGACGGCGGCACTTAAAGCCGCTCAAAACGCTGCGGGGCATATGGTGGCCATCGAGATTGAAGTTGATAATCTCGCTCAATTGGAAGAGGCTTTGGCCGCCGGTGCCAAGATTGTGCTGCTCGACAATATGCCACCCGAAACCCTCAAAGAGGCTGTTGCGCTGACCGCAGGCCGCGCAATACTTGAAGCATCGGGCAATATCACACTAGAGACTGTGAAGCCGGTGGCTGAAAGCGGCGTCGGCTTTGTTTCGGTTGGGTGGATCACGCATTCAGCACCGTGCCTCGATATCGGCCTTGATTTCGAAGTATCGCGATAAATCACGACCGTCGACCTGATTCCGAGAAATGCATTTCAGTTTACATCCGACGCCGCGGATTGCCCCTATGATTTAGACTCACGATCTTTAGGGAGGAATTCGTCATGGCTGATAACAAATCAAAAGCTTCGAGGCTTAAAATTGTACCTGCCTTCGCTGTCGCTTTGGTGGCGTTTGGATTGAACGCGTGCTCATTTAACATCCATGCAGACGCCCATGACGCAGATGAAATGAGCTGGTTGGACGACGATGTCCAAGTCATTGTCAGAATCAATGGTGAAGAAATTGAAGCCCATAACATCCACCTCAGTGACCATAGTTTGTTGCGGTTAAAAACCGAGATGGAAGACATAGAAGCAGACATTGAAATCAATCTCGTTGAGCTTGACGAAAACCTGCGCGAGGCTGAAACGGAGATCCGTGAAGCCATGCTGCAATTACGGCTCGATCTCGACGGGCAAACCATGAAGGCTGAATCCATTCAGGACATCGTTGACGACGCTTTATCA
>JAJFIN010000427.1 GCA_021774955.1 Alphaproteobacteria bacterium
GGTTCTTATCCGTTTCCCCGTGGCCGCAAAAATGGCGTTAGCAAGTGCCGGAGCTAAAGGTGGCACTGGAGGCTCGCCAACTCCTGTTGGAGAATGCGGGCTGTCGACAATGTGTGTTTCGATTATCGGCACGCTCTCATCAATGCGCATCATCTGGTAGTTATCAAAATTGCTCTGCTCAACAGACGCGTTTTTGATTGTGATTTCTTGATGCAATGCCGTGGAGAGAGCGTCGTTAATGCCGCCCTCCATTTGAGCTCGAATCCCAGATGGATTTACGGCAAAGCCACAATCAATCGCCCCGACGACTTTCAGAACTTTAAGCGTTCCGTCGCGCGCGACATGAACATCCACCACATGGGCGACATAACTTGAGAAGGTAAAATGCCCGGCAATACCCCGGCCACGACGGCGTCCCATGCGTTTACCCCAACCTGCATTATTTGCCGCAAGCTGAAGCGTTTTTGCCATCCGGCTTGGGTCGTAGTTTGTGTCTTCGTCGAACTTAATATCTCTGGATCGATCACCAAGAATTTCGAGCCGATATTCCAATGGATCTTTTCCAAGTTCATGCGCTACCTCATCCAAGAAGCTCTGTATCGCGAAGGCATTGGTGGTGTGACCCGGCGCGCGCCAAGACCCACGCGGAGCGCCTGAGCTTGCAGAAAAATACTCCCTGCGGAAATTTTCAATCAACCCCATAGGAAAATCACCTTCGTAGAGGTCGGGGATCCAATGCCGGTCCGGCGTCACCTCTGGCCGCCGGTACCATTTAGTGGCACTGGCCAGCCTATGGTTCCATGCGATGGTTTTTCCTTTTTCATCTATTCCAGCAACTAGATGATGATGCGCGGGAGGGCGATAAAAATCATGCTGCATGTCGTCTTCTCGGGTCCAAACCAGCTTTACCGGCGCCTGCACGGCTTTTGAGATCATGACCGCCTCGGCAACATAGTCATTGGTCAGTCTGCGCCCGAAGCCTCCTCCGATGCGGGTAATCATCACGTCAACGTTGAGGCGATCAAGACCCGTTATTGCCGCTGCTGCTCGACTCGCTCCAGACGGTATTTGAGATGGAACAATAATTGTGCAGCGATCTTTTTCGACGTGGGCAACGCAATTTTGTGGCTCTAATGTCGCGTGGGCGATGAATGGCGTTTCATATTTGCGTTCGATAACGCGGTCAGCATTGGCAATTGCTGATACATAGTCGCCATCATCATTGACGATCTGGCCTTCATTTTCTTGAAGGTCCTCAAGATGTTTTCGAAAACTTGGCGTTGATTCATCCGCAAATGGACTTGGAGTCCATTCAATTTTCAGCGCCCTTCTGCCTTTCATTGCCGCCCAAAGGCTATCGGCAACTACAGCAACACCAGCAGCAAGCGTAATAAATGGTGCTCCAGGATCAGGCCCTTCAATGGGAACAACCGCACGGACACCAGGAACATTCAATGCGTCGTTATCGTCAATGCTTTCAATTTTACCGTCAAAGTGGGGGCAGCGTTCCATTGAAGCGTAAAGCATCCCTGGAAGCTCAGCATCGATACCAAATACCTCTTTGCCCGTCACTATCTTTTCAGCTTGGGCGTTTTTGGTTGGATGCCCTAAAATGGTGTAGGACTCCGGATCCTTTAGCGTGACCTCTTCTGGCTCTGGTTGCATTGCTGCTAATGAGGCTAATTGTCCGTATGCCAGCATAGCGTTTGACTTGTCATGAAAAACAAAACCTTCATTTGTGCGACATTCTTCGACTAGAACATTCCAGGTTTGTGCTGCAGCACTCATCAGCATGGCACGCGCCTTTGCACCGGCTTCACGCAAGGGCTGCCAAGTTTCTATAATTGAAGTACTGCCGCCAGCGCCTTGCGGAATGTGTTTCCAAGCCAGCGCACCTTCTTCATTTCGCACTATTCCGAAGGGCATTTGCTCGATTGAAACCAAATCCCAACGCACGTCGAGTTCCTCGGCAATCATCATGGGTTGGGATGTGTTTAGACCTTGGCCCATATCCGTACTCGGCGCGCCGATCGTGATAGAATTGTCTGATTCAATTCTGACGAAAAACCCGATATCCCCTTCAAAGCCCATGACTGGTTTGGCCGATTGCGTTGCAGATACATAGTTCAGAGGAACAGCGATCATCATACCGCCACTGGCTGTTGCTGAAACCTGTAGAAACCGTCGACGTGATAAATTTGTGAGAACGTTCATTTCACGCCTCCTCTTTCATAAGATCGGCCGCGCGGTGTATGGCTTGACGGATTCGAGTATAGGTTCCGCAGCGACATAGATTGTCATGCGCAGCATCGATATCAGCGTCTTTTGGATTGGGGTATTGTTTTAGAAAATCAATCGTGGCCATGATCTGGCCAACCTGACAATAACCACATTGCGGGACATCAATTTCCAACCAAGCTTTCTGTACTGGATGTAGTCCGTTTACGGATATTCCTTCAATTGTTGTCACCTCAACGGAATCTACCGCCTCCATAGGTGTTACGCATGAACGTGTTGCGGACCCATCAATATGTACTGTACATGCGCCACATGACCCAATACCGCATCCAAACTTGGTACCCTTTAACTTGAGATCATCGCGTAAATACCAAAGCAATGGCATTTCTTCATCGCCATCGAAAGTACGCTCTTGACCGTTTACCTTGAATCTAATCATCAATTCACCTGTTGATCACGTTTGGAGAAGTAGCAGCACGTCCAAGCCACAGCACGAGTTCACAAACAGGATTAGTGAATTGCGTGCAGTAGCTCAGTGAATCATTGTTGAATCCGAAATTGGTAAACAGCGCAGCATAGGCACTGCCATACTTGAGGTTCATCGCACTGCTCCCATCATTGGAGAAGTAGGCTTTCATCAAGCAGCAGCCCGCATTGACGCGATTTGGTCAGTTGCGAATTACTGCTTCCCCAAGCAGATTGAGGGTATGTCAATATATGCGTGGC
>JAJFIN010000428.1 GCA_021774955.1 Alphaproteobacteria bacterium
AATCTCTCGTTCATAGGTTTCTTTGTTCCCGCTGATTTATTTTCTTATTGTGGAAGAATAGTCAGACCTTGACCAGCAATTCTTCCATGCCGCGGAAGAAGGGTAGCGCGCGCCATTGAATGTCCTGACCCGCCAATTGCATATCTGGATAGCGTTGGAAGATTTTTGAGAACACCCGTCTCGCTTCGATGCGGGCAAGCGGCGCGCCGATGCATGTATGAGTGCCGCCCCCGAAAGCTACATGAGAGGGGCGTTGCACGGTAACATCGAATATGTCGGGCGCTTCGAAGACATCCGGGTCACGGTTGGCTGAATGCAACGATGCGACCACTGAATGATGAGGCTTCATTGGGCAGCCGCTAATCTCGCGCTCATCGGGAATAACACGTGTGGTGATGGCAACGGGCGATTCATAACGCAGTATTTCTTCCACCGCTGCTGAGGCCAAACCCGGATCGGCCTTGAGAGCTTGGAGTTGTTCAGGATGATTGAGGAGAAGCCAGACCCCATTGCCAATAAGATCCGTGGTCGTCAGATTGCCGCCAATAAGCAGACCACCAAGATTAACCCGAATTTCAATATCAGAAATCGGTGTGCCTTCAGCTTGTAGTGCGACCATATCTGAGATCAGATCATCTTTTGGTTCAGTGCGCCGCGCTGCCATCAATTCAGTGAAGTAAGCTTCAAGATTGGCACTACCCCATTCCATTTGTTTGGTCTGCTCTGGAGTGCGCATCGGATTTAGACTTAAGATTGCTGCTTCCGACCAAGCGCGAAAATCGAGATATTTTTCCTCGTCAACACCCAATATCCGGGCAATGACTAAAATAGGAATCGGGATCGCGATCTCGCTAATCAAGTCAAAGGCGCCATCATCTGGTGCTTGATCAATGACGTTATCAATGATCGCTTCAATTTCTGTCTTCATCTTATTGATGCGCGTATAAAACGCTTTGGCGATTGGCAGCCGCACACGCGAATGGTTCGGTTCGTCGAGAAAAAGAATGCCGGTTGTCTCATCATCGGGGCGTTCTTGTTCGTTCGTCATACCGCGAACGAGCGCCCCTTTTTCGGCATGCCGCGGGTGGCGCCACATGGATAGATCGTTGACCGCCTCTTTAACATCAGCGTAACGCATCAAGAAAGACGTCTTGCCATTTTCTTCTTGGAACACCGGACAAGCGTCGCGAATTTCTTTCAACCGGGAATGAGGGTCGATCCGCGCTTCCGGATCAAAGGCTGAGGTCTCCAAAATACTTTTGACTTTTGTTTGGGTCATTTTTCTCCCCATCAGTTGGCTTCTTTGGCCCTCTTGATGAGGTGACAGCATAGGGAGGTTGGAGACCTTCTGGCAATGGAAATCGGTCTATTGGCTCTCGTTTCCGCTCCCCAAAACAACCACATCCCAGCGCAGATAAGCCAGAAGTAGACTGAATACGAGCAGCGCTGCCGCCGGTATCGGCGATCCCCCGATCAATAACAGATGCGTAGCTGCGGCTCCAGCCATGGTCGCGGCAAGAAGGCTTGCGCCAATTGACGCAAGGCGCGGTACCAACAATGAAACCGCACCGACAACTTCAATACTCCCGGTGACATAGCGGAACCACTGACCGAAACCGATAGTATCGAACAGTACGACCATCTCTTCAGCACCCGCGAGCTTTGAAGCGCCAGCGAGGCCAAACATGCCCGCAAGACTAATCGCTAACAACCAAACCAATATTATTTTGACCCTATCCATACTCACACTCTTTTCTATAGGTTACTTTTCTTTGCTGCCTTTGTTGAGAATGTTCTCTTGCACCGCGATAAGCGCGCGGCGTTCGGCTTCATAAACGTCCCTGTAGTAATCGATGACAATCTGTGCCGAGCGTATGTCCCGTCGCTGCCGCTCATCTGCGAGCGTCTCCAGCGCGTGGTTCAATCCTTCGACGCAATGAGCAACTTTTTCCCGCGCTTTGGCCTTGGGTAGAGAAAGGGCAAAGACCAGCCCAGCAATGCGGTCTGAATAGACGGACTCGTGTGAAGTTAAGGCTTCACCGACAAGGTGGTCGAGTGTCTTTTTCCCTTTGTTGGTTATTTCATAGACGGTTTTTCCAGGTCCACGTTTGGCGATCCCGGGCCGAGCTGTTACGCATTCCTCTGCTTCTAGATCGCGCAACGCTTTGTAGATCGTCGACGTGCCAATCTGCGCCCAGAGACGCATATTTGTCGCTTCCACATGCTTCTCCATCTCCAAGCCATAATTCATACCTTGAGTGATGAGCCCGAGAACGATCATCTTCGGTTGCTGCATTCGGGGTTTCCAATTCAAATAGTCTATGATAGAAATAAACATAATAGATTACATTGTCAAGGACTGCCCGAGCCGGCGGAGATAGATTGGAAGCAAATTAGATGTTTGAAACGGCTATTTCTTACTTCACATCTTGGACGGATGAATTGTTGGGAGGTATACATTTCGGTTTCGCACTCATGACTTTGGTCCTCGGCCCATTTATTTTTTTGAGACGGAAAGGCAACCCGGCGCATCGTTTAGCCGGACATTTCTATGTGCTATCAATGCTGTCACTGAATATATCCGCGCTTTTGATTTATGACCTCACGGGGCGTCCAAACATTTTTCATCTATTCGCGGTTTTAAGTCTTGCCACTTTGGTTCCAGCTTTCATTGCCGTTCGACAAGCCATCGCGACAAAGGAAGAAAAGTATTATTATCGGCACGCTTATTTCATGGTGTGGTCTTACTTTGGTGTTGTTATGGCTGCTGTCGCTGAAATCGTCACGCGCGCCTTCGACGGTTTGTTGCTTGGAAAAGCGGGATGGACGCCTTTCATGATCTTCCTTGTGATCACCATGGCCGCAAGCGCTGTCTTAACATCGCGCCTAGCTAACGCGACAATCCCGAAAATATTGGGGTGGAAATAGGAGAGGGTGTTTTCGTTTAACGCCCTTTGAAATCCGGTTTACGTTTTTCCATGAACGCGGCACGGCCTTCTTTGTAATCGTCACTTGAAAAACATGCGGCCACTAATTGATCGCATAGGTCTTTGTCACCCCCGCCAGGTTTAAAATGTTCACTGACGATTGTTTTCACGGATTTGACGGTCAGCGGCGCATTCGTAGCGATAGTAGCGCAGATTTCTCGGGTGAAAGTCTCTAACTCTCCTTCATCGAGCGTGCGGTTTATCAACCCCATGATGCGCGCATCCTCCGCAGTGAAACGCTTCGCCGTATAGAATATTTCCATTGCGAATGATGGACCAACGAGGTTGATCAGCCGGTCAATACCATGGCGACCATAGCCGAGACCGAGTTTGGCAGCGGGGATCGCAAACTGAGATGATGGCGAGGCAAAGCGCAAATCGCAGCCGAGCGCAATGCCTAATCCACCGCCGATGCAATAACCCTGGATCATGGCAATGGTCGGTTTTGGAAAATTAGCTAATAGGGCATTTGCCCTTCCGGCGACCTCGTCATAAGTTTCTGCAGCTTCCGCTGAGCCGCGATGTTGATCGAATTGGGAAATGTCGGCACCGGCGACAAAGGCTTTATCGCCTGCCCCTTTCAAGACAACGATGCGAATGCTTTCGTCCGCACAAAAATCTTCTAAAATATCACCCATGGCGGCCCACATTTCCATGGACACCGCATTATGTCGCTCTGGATTGTTAAAGGTCATCCAGCCAATGCCGTCTTCTTTGGCGGCGATCATTTTGTCGGTCATGCTTGTTTGCTTTCTTTTTTCCGCCCGTGTCGGGTTAGTGACTAAATCACGCCTTCTGTTCGCAACGCCTCAATCTGTTCCATTGACATTCCAATCTCACTCAAAATCTCATCTGTATGCGCGCCGGCTTCCGGCGAAGATTGATCATAAGCTGCGGGTGTACGTTCCATGCGCGCGCCATTGGCAATCAAATCAATATGGCCTTTTTCATCATGAGGAACGGAGATACGCACGCCCAGATGTTGAACTTGTGGATCCGCAAAGACTTCATCCATTTTGTAAATAGGCCCGCAAGGTACACTGGCAGTATTGAAAGCTCCAATCCATTCGGCGTTGGTTTTCTTTATCACCTCCTGATCAATCTCAGAAACCAATGCCGCGCGATTGAAATAACGCCCTCCGGGTTTTGAATATGTTTCGTGCGTGGCAAG
>JAJFIN010000429.1 GCA_021774955.1 Alphaproteobacteria bacterium
TGCATGAGAGAAAATGTCAAAGGTCGCGATATCGCCTCGCGTTACGGCGGTGAAGAATTCGCGATCATTTTGCCCAATACTGGATTGGTCAATGGCAAGAACCTGGCTGACGTGATCCGTCATCAGGTGGAAACAAAAAAAGTGGTCAAGCGGTCGACTGAACAGGATTTGGGTACCATCACCATGTCATTTGGCGTGGCTGAGTACCAGAATGGTGAAGATCTCAGTAACTTGATCAAAAGAGCGGATGCTTGCCTTTATGCGTCCAAGCACGCTGGACGCAACCAAGTAAAGACGGAATCTGAGGTTGACGTAGAGGCAATTATGGATGAACAAGCCGCCTAAAGTGCTTCTGCTTGATCTGCCTTCAAAATAAACCACCTGTCTATTCCCATAGCTAACGATGCCCATTACTGTAAGACAAACTGTCATCAGAATGCGGTGTTAAAAATGGCTATCGAGAATTATGAAACTATCCTGCTTTCCATCGAAGACGGCATTGCTCGCCTGACTTTCAATCGTCCGGACACGCTTAATGCGTGGAACCCGCAGATGATCGAAGACACAAGAAACGCGCTAAATTATCTAATGAACGAGCCAAAAGCGCGCGCCCTAATCATCACGGGAGCAGGACGTGGATTTTCAGCTGGTGCAGACCTCGCGGCCAGAGTTGAAGTTCCCGAAGGCCTATCTCGCGGCGGCACCGTCGCCCACAGCATGGATGTCGGCTTCAACCCATTGATCCGTGACTTCTACAACTTCACAAAACCAATCATTGCAGCCGTCAATGGTATTGCCGCTGGAGGCGGCGTTGGCATTGCTCTCGCGGCCGACATTGTTGTTGCCGGGCGCTCGGCTTCTTTTGTTCAAGTGTTTGGACCGCGCTTGGGTCTGGTACCCGATGTTGGTTGTACTTATTTCTTACCGCGGCTCGTTGGACGCGCACGCGCCCGTGGATTGGCCATGCTGGGTGACAAATTACCTGCGGAGAAAGCCGCAGAATGGGGCTTGATCTGGGAATGTGTTGACGATGATGCCTTGGAGGGGACCGTCACAGAGATTGCCCAAAGATTGGCCAAAGGTCCAACACAAGCCTTTGGCTTCATCAAAAAAGTGCTTGATGCTAGTGAGCGCAATTCACTCAGCGACCAAGTGACCTTGGAACGCGACTATCAAAAACAACTTGGAGACAGTGACGACTTTGCTGAGGGTGTTTCCGCGTTCCTTGAAAAAAGAGAGCCTAAATTTAAAGGCCGATAATGGGAGTACAAAATGGCATACGAAAAACTTACGATTGACTATCAGGATAATGTTGCTCTTCTCACGTTGAATGACCCGGGCGTTTTGAATGCTGTCTCGATGGAGATGCTGAGGGAACTCTCAAAAGCCATCCAGGAAATCAAAGACCCTGCTAAAGATGTTCGTTGTCTTTTGATGACGGGGGCTGGCCGCGGTTTTTGTGCTGGCGCGAACTTGTCAGCCGATCGGTTTGACAACAATGACGACGAAGAAGTTGATGCCGGGCAGGCTCTTGATCGGTACTACCACTTCTTTTTGCGTGAGTTACGCGATCTCGATTTTCCTTTTATTACCGCAGTCAATGGTGCCGCTGCCGGTGTCGGCATGAGCTTTGCCCTCATGGGCGATCTGGTATTGGCGTCGAAAAGCGCCTATTTCCTTCAGGCCTTTAAGCGGATTGGGCTCGTGCCTGATGGGGGTGCGACCTATATTTTACCCCGCCTTGTTGGCCTTGCTCGATCTATGGAATTGTCACTTCTTGCTGAAAAACTGCCCGCTGAGAAGGCATTGGATTGGGGCCTTATAAACCGCGTTTATGATGACGATGTCTTGATGGAGCACGCTCTTCAAATGGCACATGAACTTGCGCACGGGCCAACCGTTTCGCTGAGTATGATCAGGAAGCTTTATTGGGCAAGTCCCAACAATAGTTACGAAGAGCAATTGACGATGGAGCGTATTTCACAAAAACGCGCCGGTGCCACACAAGATTTTCGCGAAGGTGTCACAGCGTTCATTGAAAAACGCCCGGCTAAATTCAAAGGCCAGTAATCAACCCTTCTGCCTCGTTGATTAACTGTCTGTTCTACAACAGCCGTCAGGTTTATTGTTGGTGTCTGTTGGTGTATCTGGCAATAGGCAATCCCGCCAGGTCAAACACTCACACGTTAGACCCGTGGTTAGTATTCCGTGTAGTTGCTGTGCACGGATGATTTGCTCTTCGATAATTTTGAGTTTGGTATCGGCAAACGCGCGCCAGACCTCGCTAGGAGGACTATCCTCTGAGACACCTTCAAAGAAAAACTTGATTTCATCAAGCGTAAACTCAAACGATTTTGCGATTTCGATGATCTTGAGGCGATTCAAAATTGTTTCGTCATATTGACGCTGTCCACTACGCCGCGGTGGTTTCGGAAGAAGATTGATCGTTTCATAGTATCGAATGGCAGAAGCTTTTACACCTGCCCGTTCGGCAACTTCGCCGATAGTCAAATCGTTCATTTTATTGCTCATTTCCACTTGACTTAAAGTTGACTTTAACAAGTAGAGTTGAACCGATACAAGTCGAAAAGGATGTGAAAAATATGGAAAATGCTGAGAACCTTGAAGCAGATGGGCCAAGTTGCGCGGTCGATCAAAGTTGCTGCGGTGAGCAGGAACCATTCACTATGCCTGAGCTATGCACCTTAGATCCATCCGAAATGCCTGGGCTCGTCGCACGTTGGCGCACGTTGTTTGGATTAACCACCGGGTATGAAAAGCTGAACACTACGGCTCAGTTCATTTTTCCAAGGCAGGGCCGGATTAGATCTGAGCTTGATGACTTGGTGAAATTAGAACGTGTGTGTTGCGCTCATGTTTCTTGGGAAATCGATGAAAAACCAAACTCGATTGTGCTGACCCTAAAGGCAGACGCCGATGCGCTAGAGGATCTGGTAAAGGGGTTCATCCCTGTAGACTCCAACATGTCGAGTTAGGAGCGCGCTATGAAAAGTAACCTATTCAAAACAAGCACCATCGGTGCTTTTGTCGCTGGCTTGGTGTGCATTGCGCCACCTATCCTCGTTGTTCTTCTTGGAAGCAGTGTCCTCGCATTCGTACCCTCATGGCTCGACTTTGTCGTGCTACCTATTTTTGCCGTGTTTGTCGGTGTCTCGATTTTTACCTGGTATCGTAGTCATAGAACTACAGGTCCTGAGGAAAAGCAGGAAACGATCCGATAGCTATTTTGTATTTGTTCGGTGCAGCAATTGCGGAAATTGCCGGTTGCTTTGCATTCTGGTATTGGCTGCGCCTCGGGAAATCTGCGTTGTGGGTCGTCCCCGGACTGATAAGCTTAGCGCTGTTTGCGGTACTTCTTACAAGAGTGGACAGTGAGTTCGCGGGGCGCGCCTATGCCGGATATGGTGGCATCTATATAGCCTCGTCGCTTCTTTGGCTTCAGTTTGTGGAGGGTGCTACGCCCGATCGGTGGGATGTTATTGGTGCCGGGATATGCTTAGCGGGCGCGTTCGTGATCGTTTGGGGCCCAAGGACGGCGTGAGCGCATCAGTAACCGAGGCTATTTGGTTTTTGATTTTGCCTTCTTTTTCGGTTTCTTTTTCTTGGCAGATTCCAGAGCGATGCTTAGTGCTTTCATGGCCCATTCTTTGAGATCATCAGGATCATCGTAAAGACGCTCTGGCAATTCATAGTAGGACATAGTCCCAGAGCGCCCGTTCTTCATTTCAAAGATAAATGGACCTGATCCTTCGGCTTCGAAATCCTGGACATTTGCCTCACCGGTTTTGAGATAGACTGTTTCGTTGGCGATCAGGCCGAACATCACACCACTGGTGTAGATGCCGCCGCCACCGAACATTTTACGGACAGAAACGGCACCGACACATTGAAAAAGCTCACATACAAATTCGGAATATTCCGGAGAGACAGACATGAACGCTCCGCGGATGTGTCAGTTTAGTGGAAGGGGTTTTTAGCCGGAACAAGATTGACCGATTCACCGCAACCACATGCGTCGACCTCATTAGGATTTTTAAACGTAAATCCGTTACTCATCTTGCTGACTTCGTAATCCATTTCAGAACCCAGAAGAAACAGTAACGCTTTTGACTCGATGAAGATTGTTACGCCCTTGTCTTCCACCATCTCGTCAAGCGGCGCTCGTTCTGTCGCGTAGTCAAGTTTGTAGGCCATGCCAGCACAACCGGCGTTTTCCACCCCAAGGCGCAAACCCACTATTTCATTTTCGGATTGCTCGATCAGCTCTTTGGCACGCGCAGCGGCAGCATCTGTAAGTGTGATTGCTTTTGGCCGCGGCCTGGTTGTTTGTTCTTGTGACATTTACGTTCCTCTACTCTGCACGCTACAAAGTCAGTTTTAATACATATTTAAAGCGACGCGGGCGACGTCAGACATGCGGGTCATGTCCCAAGGCGGATCGAAAACCATTTCTACCTGCACATTGCGAATGCCTTCTACCATCGAAACTGCCCGCTCAACCCAGACAGGCATTTCACCGGCAACCGGGCACCCTGGCGCTGTTAGCGTCATATCAATTTTCACGTCACGATCATCGGAAACATCGATGCGGTAAATCAAACCCAACTCATAGATATCGACCGGGATCTCCGGATCATAAATGGTTTTGATGGCCGCAATAATAGAGTCAGAAATAGCCTCAAGTTCGATCGGATCCCAGGTCGAACTTTCTTGCTTTTCCAGCAATTGATTATCTTGTTGGCTCGGGCTGTCTATTGTTTCTTCCATACTACTTTAACCTAAGATGTCTTTTGCTCGGTGCAAGGCTTCAACCAAAATATCGACTTCTTCACGGGTATTATACATAGCGAACGAGGCGCGCGCTGTTGCGGCAACACCTAAACGATCCATCAGAGGCTGGGCACAATGGTGACCTGCTCGTACCGCCACACCGGACCGATCGATAATCATCGAGACATCGTGGGCGTGCGCGCCAATCAGTTCAAACGACAGGATAGACCCTTTGTTCTCTGAAGTGCCAAAGAACCGAATTGAATTCAAACTACTGAGTTGTTCAGTCGCATAGTGAAGTAGATCATTTTCATGAGCGACAATTTCATTGCGGTCAAAACTGGTCATGTATTTTAATGCGGCGCTCAGACCCACCGCTTCGATAATCGGCGGGGTGCCGGCTTCAAACTTGTGGGGCACATCGGCAAAGGTGATATCTTCCTGGGTCACAATGGAGATCATCTCACCACCACCTCGGTATGGCGGGAGTTTTTCAAGATGCTCTGCTTTGGCGTAGAGCACACCGATGCCGGTTGGACCGTAACATTTGTGGCCGGTAAAGACGAAATAATCGCAATCGAGATCTTGGACATCGATCGGAATATGAACCGCCGACTGGCTGCCATCAAAAAGAACCGGCACACCTTTGCTGTGAGCAATCTCAACAATCTGCTTTGCGGGATTAATCGTCCCTAGGGCATTCGACATGTGGGCAATGGCAATAATCTTCGTGCGAGGCGTGATGAGCTTCTCAAACTCATCAATCAACAGCTCACCATCATCAGAGATCGGGGCCCATTTAATCACAGCGCCTTTTTCCGCTCGGATGTAATGCCAAGGGACAATATTTGAATGATGTTCCACAATCGAAAGGATGATTTCATCGCCCTCTCCAATTTGGCTTCGCCCCAAACCCGATGCGACCAAATTCAAGGCATCGGTTGCATTGGCTGTAAAGACAATCTGCTTATCACTCTCTGCGTTTAAAAAGTGCTGAACTGTTTCACGTGCTTCTTCGAAACGTTGTGTCGCCACATTGGAAAGATAATGTAGCCCCCGGTGCACATTAGCGTATTCATGCTCCATAACATCGCGCATGGCATCAATAACAACAGTAGGTTTTTGGGCTGAAGCGGCACTATCGAGATAGACCAAGGGCTTGTCGTAGACATGCGTTGATAGGATCGGGAAATCTTTCCGAACACTTTCAACATCGAATGGTCTTTTTACCTGCTTCATCTCATTCACCGGCCAAGCTTTCTTCACTAGTGCTTGTTCCTAGATAAGATCTGAATGCTGCTGCGACACGTTCATCGCTCACGGTTTCGACAGTTTCATTGAGAAATGCGGCAATAAGGAGCTGTCTCGCAGCTTTTTCGCTAAGACCTCGTGTTCTCAAATAGAACAGTGCCTCATTGTCCAAATTTCCAATCGTCGCACCATGTGCGCATTTGACGTCATCTGCGTATATTTCAAGTTCCGGTTTGGCGTCCATCTCCGCCTGGTCTGATAGCAGCAGAGATCGGATAGACATGCGCGCATCGGTTTTTTGCGCATCGGGATCTACCTCGATACGTCCTTGGAACACACCACGACTTTTATCACCAAGTACCCCGCGAAATGTCTCCGTACAGGAACAATGAGGGACGTGATGTTTTATGCAAGTCGTGGTGTCATTGTGTTGCTTGTCTTCGCTCTTGAACACACCGCCAATATTGGCGTTGGCATCCTCGCCGTTGAATGCGAGGACGATTTCGCTACGGGCAACAGCTGCGCCAATAGAAAGATCAAAACTTTCATATTGTGCACCACGTCCTAAAGAAACGCGAGCGGCATCCATATGAAGCGTGAACCGAGACGTTAGCTGGGTTTGATAGAATTTCAGATTTGCTTGATCTTCAACAAATGTCTCAATGACCCGGTTGGAGAATGTTCTTTCACTGCCATGGCTATCAAATACTTCAAGTATCGTCGCCGCGGCTCCCTCGTGGAGGACAACCAGATGACGGGTATGGTGTTGTGCCGGATGCTCCGCAGAGCTCAGAGATACAAGCAAGATGGGCTTGTCGATGGCAATGCCTTTATCGACTATGACGACAGCACCATCGTTCATAAAGGTTGTATTTAGCGATATTAAGGCTTCGCTTTCGCCTTTGGGGGCATTGCCCATATAGGCTTCAAGCACGTCTCCATCTTCTGCAAGAGCCTGAGTGAGGGGTTTCAGTGTTAGCCCCTCGGGTAATCCGTCTATGGATGAAATCGACGGTTCAAAAAAACCATCAACGAAAACCATACGGTAACAGTCGAT